>NZ_JAGPXJ010000074.1:0-39275 GCF_018070605.1 Streptomyces sp. B15 | reverse complement strand
CCTCCGCGTTTCTACCACCCACCGGCCCCCGCCCTCGAACCCCCGCCCCTCCCGCTCGGCCGCTGACGCGTGCGGCACTGCCCGCCGCTGCGGTCCGGCACCGCCCTGTATCCGGCCCCTGCGTCGGAGTGAGGCGCGCCGTCCCGCCGCTGCCCGGGACGTGGGGCTGCTGATGCGGGTGCCTGTTGAGGGTCGCGCGGTTAGCGTTGAAGTGTGCCGAGCAGCGAGGCGGCGTCGGTGCCCGGTGTAGCGCTCCGTCCCACAGGCGCCGGGCCGACGGTGCTGTTGGGAGGAGTGTGGTCGGCGTGGCCCGGAACCGGCGGCTGATCCTGAGCGAACCGTCCGAGGTGTGGAGACTGCTGTCCGATGGCCACCGCTACGGGGAGTGGGTGACCGGAACCCGGCAGGTCCTGGCCGCGGACCCGCACTGGCCCGCGAAAGGCGCCCGATTGCGGGTCCGCGTCGGTGTGGGAGCCATGACCCTCGACGACACCTGTGTCGTCCGCATCTGTGAACCCCAACGCCGCCTGGAACTGGAGGCGAAGGCCGACCCCTTCGGTGCGGCCCGGATCGCGATGAATCTGATCCCCTGGGGCGACCACACCCTCTTCGTCCTCGACTGGCACCCCCTTCGGGGCCCCGGAACGAGGATGCACGGGCTCCCCGTGAACTACCTCGTCGCGGTGCGCAACGGCATGATGCTGACGAAGCTGGCCCGCATCGCCGTGCGTGAGCACGGGCGCCAGCCCGCCGGAACCGGCTGAGGTCTTGCGCTGCGGAGGGGGAGAGACGCTCGACAGCCGCGGCCCACCCGCGATCCGGACGAGAGGGCCTAGCGGCGGTCGCGGGAGTGGCCGAAGAGCAGGCGGTAGACGATCAGCAGGACGAGGGAGCCGGCGATGGCGGCGACCCACAGGGCGGGGTCGACGACATTGTTGGCTATCGGGCGGTCCAGGAAGGTGGCGGAGAGCCAGCCGCCGATGAAGGCGCCGGCGATGCCGATCAGTACGGTGCCCACGAGGCCGCCCGGGTCGCGGCCGGGCAGCAGGATCTTGGCCACCGTACCCGCGACCAGACCGAGGACGATCCAGCTCAGTACGCCGGAACGCGCCAGGTCGGAGAGCGGGTCCGAGTCCGCGTTGTCCGAGTCGGCGAGCAGGGTGAGCGGAGCGAGGTGGGCGAGCGGTGTGGCGAGCATGGGTGGGGCCTCCCCGTGGCTGATCGGTTGCGGCCCCATGATGCCTGCCGGGTCCCGCTTCGCGAGCACCCCCTTCAGCTCCCCCTCAGTGTGGCCACCGGGGCGGACGGGTGCAGAAGTGGCCGCCCAGATGTGCCTGGTCGGGGTCGGCGGGGTCCAACTCCCCGTGCTCGGCGACGAGTTTCGCCGCGAACGGCTCCGAGTCGTCGCGCGGCTCGTAGCCCAGGGCGCGGGCGGAGGTCAGGTCCCACCACAGCCGGGTGTTGGCGGAGGAGCCGTAGACGACGGTGTGGCCGACGTCCTCGGCGGTGAGCGCCGCGTGGAGGAGGCGGGCGCCGTCGGCGGGGCTGAGCCAGATCGAGAGCATCCGTACGGAGGTCGGTTCGGGGAAGCAGGAGCCGATGCGCACGGAGACGGTCTCGATGCCGTGCAGATCCCAGTAGAGCTGTGCGAGGTCCTCGCCGAAGGACTTGGACAGGCCGTAGAAGGTGTCGGGGCGGCGCGGGGTGTCCACGGGGATCAGGGCGCCGCCGCCGTCCGCCGCTCCGGTGCCGATTTCGGGGACCGGGGTGAAGCCGACCGCGTGGTTGGAGGAGGCGAAGACGACGCGGCGTACGCCCTCGGCGCGTGCCGCCTCGTAGAGCGCGTAGGTGCCCTGGATGTTGGCGCCGAGGATCTTCTCGAACGTGGACTCCAGTGAGATCCCCGCCAGATGGATGATCGCGTCCACGCCCCGTACGGCGGCGCGCAGCGCTTCGCTGTCCGCGGTGCTCAGATCCAGTACGAGCGAGTCGGGCTCGCCCTCGACGGGGCGCATGTCCAGCAGCCGCAGTGTGTAGCCGTAGGAGGGCAGCAGTTCGCGCATCAGGGTGCCGAGGCCCCCGGCGGCGCCGGTGAGCAGGACGGTGCGGGGCGCGGACTCCGCTGTGGGGCTCTCGGGCATGGTGGCGGTCTCCATCCGGTCTCTCCACGGACCCCGGGATCTCGTCACGAGGTCTCCATCCATGGACGCGGTTCATATATGGGGAGACGCTATGAAGTGCC
The DNA here is from genome assembly GCF_018070605.1 of Streptomyces sp. B15. Taxonomy (NCBI): domain Bacteria; kingdom Bacillati; phylum Actinomycetota; class Actinomycetes; order Kitasatosporales; family Streptomycetaceae; genus Streptomyces; species Streptomyces sp. B15. Next base: position 37,033 of record NZ_JAGPXJ010000074.1, on the reverse strand, counting down.
CACACGCCCGTCAAGAGAGCCGTGCGTGGCGGGTGCCGGTCTGTTCCACGCGGCGAAGTCGGGGCCGACGTACGGGATTTCGGCCTTGACCGGTGGCGCGCTGTTGCCTTAGCGTGACCGTCGTTCAGGAATGTAGACAGCTATCAGAAGAGTGCACGGCTGGAGGGCTCTCCCGCCCGCCCGTCCAGGCCACAAGGAGCGCCGTATGCCCTCGTCCCCGTCCTCGCCCCCTCCCTCTCCGACTCCCGGTACCCCGGCACCGGGGCCGGCGCTCGCCGAGCGGCTCGACGGGCTGCTCTTCTTCCCCGTGACGGCCTTCGCCCCCGACGGCTCCCTCGATCTCGACGTCTTCCGCGCACATGTGCGGCGCGGCGTGGAGGCCGGGGCGGGGGCCGTCTTCGTGTGCTGCGGCACGGGCGAGTTCCACGCGCTGGCGCCGGAGGAGTTCAGCGCGTGCGTCACCGCGGCCGTGGCGGAGGTCGACGGCCGGGTGCCGGTGGTGGCCGGTGCCGGCTACGGGCCCGCGCTCGCCCGGGAGTTCGCCCGCCGGGCCGAGGCCGCGGGTGCCGACGGGCTGCTGGCGATGCCGCCGTATCTCGTGGTGGCCGACCAGGACGGGCTCGTGAGGCATTACACCGAGCTGGCGGACGCCACCGCGCTGCCCACCGTCGTCTACCAGCGCGACAACGCCCTCTTCACCCCCGACGCCGTGGTACGTCTCGCCCGCCACCCACGCATCATCGGTTTCAAGGACGGCCTCGGCGACCCGGACGTGCTGCAGCGCATCATCACCGCCGTTCGCGGCGCGGGCCTCGACGAGGACTTCCGGTACTTCAACGGGCTGCCCACCGCCGAGCTGACCGGACTCGCCTACCGGGGACTGGGCGTCGCCCTCTACTCGTCGGCCGTCTTCTGCTTCGCACCCGAGATCGCCCTCGCCTTCCACCGGGCGCTCGCCGCGGAGGACGAGGCGGCGGTGCGGGCGCTGCTCGACGGCTTCTACGTGCCGTTCGTCGAACTGCGCAACCAGGGCCGCGGATACGCCGTCTCGCTCGTCAAGGCAGGAGTGCGGTTGCGCGGCCTGGATGTCGGCGGGGTGCGCCCCCCGCTGTCCGACCCGCCGCCCGCGCACGTCAAGGAGTTGGGCGCGCTGCTGGAGCGGGGCCTGGAGCTGGCCGGTTCGATGCCCGGCGGCACCGCGCGGACGCAGTTCGGGGGAGGGGCGCGCTGATGCGGGCCGGCGCGTTCGTCTACCCCTGGGACGTGGTCGGTGACCCGGCAGCTCCCGAGCGCCTCGCGGCGCTGGGCATCCAGCAGGTCACCCTGGCCTCCGCCTACCACTCGACGCGCGCCCTCACCCCGCGCCACCCCCGCCACCGCATCGTCACGGCGCGGCACTCCGCCGTCCTCTATCCGCCCGACCCTGCTCGCTGGCCACCCGGCGCCCCGCGCCCCCACCCGCAGAACTGGGTCGACAGCGACGATGCGGGCGGCCCGTACGCCGAGGCGGCACGCGCGCTGACCGAGGCGGGGCTGCAGGTGCACTCCTGGGTGGTGCTCGCCCACAACTCCCGGCTGGGGGAGGAGTTTCCGCACACCAGCGTCCGCAACGCCTACGGCGACCGCTACCCGTGGGCGCCCTGCATCGCGCGTCCCGAGGTACGGGCCTACGCTGTCGCGTTGGCCGCCGAGGCGGCCGTACGCCCGGGCACCGGGACGCGCGGTACCGAACTGGAGTCCTGCGGCTGGTACGGGTTCGCCCATCTGCACGCCCACGACAAGATCGGCGGCGTGCCGCTGGACGGCGCCGCGACCGCGCTGATGTCACTGTGCTTCTGCGACGTGTGCGAGGAGGGCTACGCCGCGCTGGGCGGCGACCCGGAGCGGCTGCGGGCCGAGGTGGTGCGCGCCCTGGAGCCGGTGTGGCGGGGCGAGCGCACCGCGCCGCCGGACCGCGGGAGCGGCAGGGCGGGGGAGTGGGCGGCCGTCGAGGAACTGCTCGGCGCCCGGATGGCGGCCCTTGTGGCGCAGTGGCGGGAGGCGGCCGCCGGCCGTCTCCAGCACGAGGCGGTCGCGGCGGTACGGCAGCAGGCCGCGTCCGACCCGTTCCGGGTACTGCTGCACGCCGACCCGGCCCCGCACCGGGCGGGCGCCAACGCGGGCACCCGCCCCGCCGATGTGCTCGGCCACGCCGACGGGGTCGTCGTCCCCTGCCCCGGCGGACCCGAGGGCCGCGGCGCACGCGGCGACGCGCTCGGGCCGTTCGCCGCGCACGGCGGGCCCGGCGTGACGCTCGCCGCCAACCTCACCGTTGTCTCCGGCATGGGCGGCAGCCCGCACACGCTCGCCGACGACGCCGCGCACGCGCAGGCACTCGGCGCGACCGAGCTGCGGCTCTACCACGCCGGACTCGCCTCGGACCAGGACCTCGCAGCGGTCACCGCCGGGCTCGCACGGCAGCCGTGACGCCGCTCACCGGAGTGCGGCCGTCATCATCTTCTTGGCGATGGGGGCCGCCAGACCGTTGCCGCTGACCTCGGCACGGGCCGCGTCCGAGTCCTCCACCACGACCGCGACCGCGACCTTCTCGCCGGAGTCGGTCTCGGCCCAGGAGGTGAACCAGGCGTACGGCATCCCGCTGTTGTCGACACCGTGCTGGGCCGTGCCGGTCTTGCCGCCCACCGTGAGGCCGTCGATCTGCGCGTTGCTGCCGGTGCCCTTGTCCACCACCGTGCCCATCGCCGACCGCAGCTGCTCGGCGGTGCGCTCGCTCATCACCCGGTGCGCGTCCGGGTCCTCGTACGACTGGAGCGTGTGACCGTTGCCGTCCTGCACCCGGGAGACCATGTGCGGGTCGACCAGCTCGCCGTTGTGCGCGATGGCCTGCGAGACCATCGCCATCTGCAGCGGGGTCGCGGTGACCTCGAACTGCCCGATGCCGGACAGCCCGGTCTGCGCCTCGTCCATCTCGGTGGGGAAGTTGCTCTTGGCGGCGCGGACGGGCACGTCCTGCTTCTCGTCGTTGAAGCCGAACTTCTCGGCCTGCTCGCGCAGCTTCCCGGCTCCCAGATCGGTCGCCAGCTTGGCGAAGACGTTGTTGCAGGAGTAGCGCAGCGCCGTCCGCAGTGAGGCGTCCTCGCAGGGCGCCGACTTGTTCTCGTTCTCCAGCACCGTGGAGGTGCCCTTGAGGGTGTACGGATCGGGGCTGTCGGTCGGTTCGTCCACGGAGGAGTACAGGTCGTTCTCCAGTGCCGCCGCGGCCACCACCAGCTTGAACGTCGAGCCCGGCGGTACGGCGTGGCGCAGCGCGCGGTTGAGCATCGGCCGGTCGTCGTGCTTGCCGTTGCCGCTGCGCTCGGTCAGCTGCTCCCAGGCCGCCGTGTCGTTTGAGCCGCTGCCGCTGATCCTCGACGGGTCGAAGGAGGGGGTGCTGACGGCGCCGAGGATCTCGCCGCTGTCCGGGTCGATCGCCACCGCGGCGCCCTTCTTGTCGCCCAGCGCCCGGTACCCGGTGCGCTGTACGTCCGGGTCGATGGTGGTCAGGACGTTGCCCGGCTCCGCCTGCTCGCCGGTCAGCATCTGCAGCGGGTCCTTCAGGCGGTCGTCGGTGCCGTTGAGCACGTCCTGGTAGATGCCCTCCAACTGGGTCGCGCCGCGCACCTGGGAGGCGTAGCCGGTGACGGGCGCGTAGAGCGGACCGTCGGTGTAGGTGCGCTTGTAGCGCAGGTCACCGCCGTCCTCGGCACGCTTCGAGCCGGTGACCGGCTCGCCGCCCACATAGATGTCCCCGAACGGCTGCGCGTACTGCTCGATGGTGTTGCGTCGGTTCTTGTCGCTGTCCGCGAGGGCTTCACCGTGCATCATCTGCAGCCAGGTGAGCCGCAGCAGCAGCGCCATCACCAGCAGCAGCGTCACGGTGCCCGCACGCCTGATCGTCCTGTTCATCCCGTGGGAGAACGTGGCCGAAGGGGGCACGGGTTCCTGCTGAACGGACTTCTCAGGACATTCTCATCTCACACCGCCGTCAGCCCGGGGTGACCACACCGTGCTCGTACGCCAGGATGACCGCCTGGGTGCGGTCCCGGGCCCCCAGCTTGGCCAGCACCCCGGCGACGTGCGTCTTGGCCGTCGCCGTGCTGACGGTGAGCTGTGCGGCGATCTCCGCGTTGGTCAGCCCCTGGGCCATCAGCCGCAGCACCGCCGCCTCACGGTCGGTGAGCCGTGCGGTGAGCGCCTCGGCGCGGCGGTCCCTGGAGTGGTGGGCGGCCAGGGCGCGCACGGCGGCGGGGAACAGCAGCGACTCGCCGCGCGCCACCAGCCGGACCCCCGCGACCAGGTCCTCGGCCGTCGCACGCTTGAGCAGGAAGCCGTGGGCACCGGCCCGCAGCGCGTCGTAGACGTAGCTGTCGTTCTCGAAGGTGGTCAGGATCAGGATGCGCGGCGCGTCCTCACCCATGCTCCGCACCAGGTGCTCCGTGGCACGGATGCCGTCGACGCGCGGCATACGGACGTCCATCAGCACCACGTCCGGGCGCAGCTCGCGCACCGCGGAGACCGCCTCGTCGCCGTCGGCCGCCTCGCCCGCGAGTTCGATCCCCGGCTCGCTCGCCAGGATGGCCCGTAGCGCCGTACGGACCATGTGCTCGTCGTCCGCGAGAAGGACCCGCAGAGGTGCCGCCGTCATGGAGTGCTCTCCTGTCTCATGCTCTCCTGCCCCGTACCGTGCGCTTCCGGGCGCTGCTGCCGGCTGTCGGCGGGCGACAGCGGCAGGCGGGCCGTCAGCCGCCATACCCCGTCCTCGTTGTCCGCCCGCGCGGTGCCGCCCAGCAGCGCGGCCCGTTCGGCGATCCCGGCCAGCCCTCGACCACCCGAGGGGCGCGACCGGCCCGTGCCGCTCGCCGCGTTCTCCACGGTGACCGCCAGCAGCTCGCCCTGAGGGGAGCGCTGCCGCTCCAGCCGGACGTCCACAGCCGCGCCCGGCGCGTGCCGCAGCGCGTTGCTGAGCCCCTCCTGCACCACGCGGTAGGACTCGGCCGACACCTGGGCGTCCAGCAGCGCCAGAGGGCCCAGCGCGTCGTCGACCCGGAGACGGATGTCGGTGCCGGTGGCGCGTGAGCGGGCGACCAGCGTCTCCAGCCCGGCCGCCAGGCTGGGGCCCGCCGCCGGTGCGCTCTCCCCGGCCCGGAGCACCCCCAGGACCGCGTCCAGTTCCGCCACGGCGCCCCGGCTGGTCTCCTCGATCGCGGCCAGCGCCTCCCGTACGAACCGCGGGTCGTCGTCCAGTACCCGGCGCGCGGCGCCCGCCTGGAGCGACACCGCGCTGAGCGCGTGCCCGACCGAGTCGTGCAGCTCGCGTGCCAGCCGGTTGCGGGCCGCCAGATCGGCGGCCCGGCGCTCGGCGGCGGCGAGCCGGTCCGCGGGCGTGGGCCCCAGCAGTACGGGCGCACAGCGCGCCAGCAGGTCCCCGGACACATGCACGGCCGCGATCAGGGCCACCAGCAGCGCGACACCGGCCACCGGGGCCGTCCACAGCGCGCCGCCTTCGTGGTCCCACGGCCAGGCCCACTGTTTGCTGCGCAGGGCCGGGACGAACGGGAAGGCCAGCAGGACGGCGGCCGCCGGCGGGATCGCCAGCGAAGCGCCGCTCACCAGCCCGCCGAGGCCGATGTGCAGCGGGAACCAGACCGCCGAGCGGCGTCGGGCCGCCCACGAGCCGGCCGGCCCCAGTGCGAGCGTGCCGCCGGGGAGTTCGCACAGTGTGCGTGCCGCAGCGGACTCCAGCGCCCGTACGACGGGGAGCAGCCCGGCCAGCGCGACCAGCGGCAGGCAGAGCGCGAAGGCGAGGAACTGGGGGCCGAACCCCGAGTCGAGCAGCCGGACGCCGGGCCGCACGATGCTGATTCCCACGCTCACCAGCAGATAGAACGGCATCAGCAGCGCACCGCCCTGCAGCAGATGCACCCAGCGCAGTGCGAAGGTCCGTACCCTGCCCCGACCCGGCGGCCGTCCCGTCATGCCGTCCCCCGATGTGTGTACGCGCCCCGATGTTCGTACGCGCTCTCAGGTGTGCTGCCGCGCTGTCGCGCCGGAGACCGGGCGGGGCGTCGACAGCTGTGCCCGGTGGCGCAGCCGCGGCGCGGCCAGTGTCGCGAGCAGCAGTCCGACGAGCGTCTGGCAAGAGTAGGTCAGCAGTGCGGCGCCGGTCGTCTCCTGGCCCAGTGTCCGGCCGCCACCCGTCAGCGCCCCGAGCAGCAGCCAGCCGCCCCAGCACGCCAGCACACCGGAGCCGGTCCAGGCGGCGGCCAGCGTCGGCCACAGCCGGGCCTTGGAGCGGCGCTCGGCTCCGCCCGTACGCAGCAGCTTCGCGACTGCCGCGAGGGCGGCGAAGACGTACAGCAGGAACGTCGCATCAGTGATGCGGCTGTCCGTACTGCCGTCGGCCATCCGCACGGCGTGTCCCGCGACGCAGGGGAGCGCCACGAGCACCGCGGCGGACAAGCCGTACCGATGCCACCGGGGCGTGCTGTCCGGTTCGGTCTCGCCCAGGTGGAGCGGGGAGCGCAGCAGCGCGCCCCAGCGGTTGCGTACGTAGAGCACGAACAGCGAGCTCAAAGTGAGCGCCTGGACGGTGAAACCGGTGTAGACGAGCGTCCACACCCAGCCTTCCAGCAGCTTGTCGGCTCCACCGTCCCCGCCGCTACCGCCGGTGCTGCCGCTCAGCGCTCCGTACAGCGTCTGCAGGGGGAAGGCCACCGCGATCGGGCCGAGCAGTCCGCAGGCGATCCACAGGGGCAGTGCGAGTACCGCTGCGGGGAGCCGCCGGCCCCAGGGGCGGGTGAGAGCGAGCACGAGCACGATGACGGTGCCGTCCATGGCGACGGTCAGCGCGTTGAGGATCCACATCGTGGCGCCGCTGTCGAGAAGTCGGCTGCCTTCGGGGATGCCGAGGTGTCCGCCCGTCAGCCAGACGAGCTTCAGGACCAGATACGGCAGGCAGGCGGCCACCGCGAGGGCGGCGATGATGCTCTTGGCTCTCTCCATGGCCACCACGCTCCCCGGTCGGCCGGAGCGGCACGTCCTGCCGTACGACGAACCGCCTCGGCCACGCGGCGGAGGCGACCGCCCGCAGGGTGGAGAAGCGCCGCAGCCGGGCGGCCCTGCCCTGGGCCGCGATGTGTCAGAGCGTGCGGGTGGCGTGCATCAGCCGGTCCCTGGCGTCGAACAGCGCGTCCTTGATCATCTGCTCGTGCGCGGGTGTCAGCCGGGCCACCGGCACCGAGCAGCTGATGGCGTCCCGGGCCGGGGTCCGGTAGGGGATGGCGACGCCGAAGCAGCGCAGCCCCAGCGTGTTCTCCTCGCGGTCCACGGCGTAGCCCTGCTCGCGCACCAGTTGCAGCTCCTCGATCAGCTGCTCCCGGTCGGTGAGGGTGTGCTCGGTCAGCTGTGCCAGGGACTCCGGCAGCATCTTGCGCACCTGTTCGTCCGGGTACGTCGCCAGCAGGGCTTTGCCCAGCGACGTCGAGTGCGCGGGCAGGCGCCGGCCGACGCGGGTGAAGGGGCGCAGATAGTGCTGGGACTGGCGGGTCGCGAGGTAGACGACGTTGGTACCGTCCAGCCGTGCCAGGTGGATGGTCTCCGTGGTGTCGTCCGAGAGCCGGTCCAAGGTGGGCTTGGCCGCGGCCACCACCTCGTCGCCGTCGATGTACGAGGTCCCCACCAGCAGTGCCCGCACCCCGATCCCGTACCGGGTGCCGGTGGCGTCCGTCTCCACCCAGCCGAGGTCGACCAGCGTGCGCAGCAGCATGTAGAGGCTCGACTTGGGGTATCCGACCGCCTCCTGCACGGCGGCGAGGGTGTGCATCCCGGGTCGCCCCGCGAAGAATTCGAGCAGTTCCACCGTCCGCACGGCCGATTTGACCTGCGAACCCCCCGTCTCGGTACCCGACATCGACCTTGACCCCTCTGTTCGCGCAGACCTACAGTCCCGTAGGAATTCACCTACAGGGATATTGTTCAGCATACCGAACAAGACGGCTCGCAGGGCCAAGAAGGCTGTGTGTGACGCCTGTAGGAGATCGGTTCCGCAGGACCAGGAGGACTCCGGTGGCAGCAGCAGTACCAGTGTGGAGCGTCGACCCCCGTACCGGAAAGCAGCGGGAACGGGTCGCCGACGAGGCCACGGCGGCCGACGTGGACGCCGCCGTACGGGCCGCGCACGAGGCGCTCCCCGCGCTCGCCGACCGCACCGTCCGCGCGGCCTTCCTGCGTGCCGCCGCCAAGCGCCTCGAAGCCGACGGCGAGCGCATCGTCGCGGCAGCGGACGCCGAGAGCGCCCTGGGCGAGCCCCGGCTGACCGGCGAACTCGCGCGTACGACAGGACAGTTGCGGGCCTTCGCCGACGAGGTCGAGGAGGGCGGCTACCTCGATGTCATCATCGACCACGCCGCGCCCGACCTCACCCCGCCCCGCCCCGATCTGCGCCGCTACAAGCTGCCGATCGGTGTCGTCGCCGTCTACGCCGCCTCCAACTTCCCGCTGGCCTTCTCCGTCCCCGGCGGCGACACCGCCAGCGCACTCGCCGCCGGCTGTCCCGTCGTGGTCAAGGCCCACCCCGACCACCCCGCCACCTCCGCACTGTGCGGGGCAGCGCTGCGGGCCGCCGCCGCCGACTCGGGGCTGCCCGAAGACGTCGTCTCCGTCGTGTACGGGTTCGAGGCGGGCGTCGAACTGGTGCGGCACCCGCTGGTGTCGGCCGCGGGCTTCACCGGCTCGGTCAAGGGCGGCCGTGCCCTCTTCGACGCGGCCGCCGCCCGGCCCCGGCCCATCCCCTTCCACGGTGAACTCGGCTCCCTCAACCCGGTGGTGATCACCCGGGAGGCCGTCGCCGAGCGCGCCGAGCAGATCGGGGAGGGCCTCGGCGCCTCCATGACCCTGGGCACCGGCCAGTTCTGTGTGAAGCCCGGTCTGGTCTTCGTCCCCGAGGGTGGCGACGGCGACCGGATGCTCGACAAGCTGTCCGACGCCCTGCGCGCCACGGCCCCCGGCCATCTGCTCGACGACCGGATGCGGGAGGCGTTCTTGGCGGGCGTGGCCGAACGGTCGGCACTCGAGCGCGTCGAGGCGCCGGTCGTCGCCGGGGCCGGCGACGACGAGCGGACCGTGCGGCCCGGCCTGTTCACCGTCGCCGCCGGTGCGCTGGGCGAGGAGCACGAGCTGCTGCTGGAGGAGTGCTTCGGTCCGGTGACCGTGGTCGTCCGCTACGCGGACGACGCCGAGATCGACACCGTGCTGGGGAGGGTGCCCGGCAGCCTCACCGCCACGGTGCACCTCGGCTCCGCAGAGGCGGCCGGCGCGGAGGGCGCCGCCTCGTTGGTGGAGCGGCTCACCGCACTGGCGGGCCGGGTGCTGGTGAACGGCTGGCCCACCGGGGTCGCCGTCGCTCCGGCCCAGCACCACGGGGGGCCGTACCCGGCCACCACCTCGACCTCGACCTCCGTGGGGGCCACCGCCATCGAGCGCTGGCTGCGGCCTGTGGCCTTCCAGGACACCCCCGCGGCCCTGCTTCCGCCCGAACTGCGGGACGACAACCCCCTGGGCCTGCCGCGAAGGGTCGACGGCACCCGGGAGTGACGGAGCCCGGCGCGAAGACACCGCCCCCCGCAGCCCCCTGCCCCTGGCCTCACCGCTTCGGCGCCGGGGGCGGGGAGGACCGGGGGCGCACAATGCGGTGGACCGGGAGCACCCGCCCCCCGACACTGGGTGGATGGACCAACGCCTGCTTGCCGCCGAGTTCGACCCCGAGGTCACCTACTTCAACACCCCCTCCCACGGCCTGCTCCCCGCCCGCGCGGTAGCGGCGGTCGGCGAGGCCGCCGCCGCCATGTCCGTGGGCCGCATCGACCAGGCGGCCTACTACGCGGAGGTGGACGAGGCCCGCGCCGCCTTCGCGCGGATCGCCGGTACGACACCCGACCGTGTGGCGGCCGGCAGCGCGGTGTCCACGCACACCGGGATGATCGCCGCTTCCCTCCCGCCCGGGGCCGAAGTCCTCGCACCGCGGGACGAATTCAGCTCCGTCGTCAACCCGTTCACGGTGCGCGACGACATCACCCTGCGCACCGTGCCGCTCGCCGACCTCCCGGAGGCGGTGGAGCCCTCCACCACGCTGGTGGCCCTCAGCGCCGTGCAGTCGGCGGACGGGCGCATCGCCGACCTGCCCGCCGTCCGGTCGGCGGCCCGCGCCGCCGGCGCACGTGTACTGCTGGATGTGACGCAGGCGGCCGGCTGGCTGCCGTTCAGCGCTGACGACTACGACTACGTGGTGTGCGGCGCCTACAAGTGGCTGCTGTGTCCGCGCGGCGCCTCGTTCCTTGTCGTCTCCTCCCAGGCCCAACAGGCGCGGGCGGTGCTGCCGCTGCATGCGGGGTGGGTGGCGGGGGCCTCGCCCTGGGAGGACTGCTACGGGCCCATCGCGCGGCTCGCACCGGACGCGCGCGCGTACGCGGAGTCGGTGCCCTTCCTGCCGTATCTGGGTGCCGTGCGCTCGCTCGCGCTGATCGAGGAGTTGGGCGGGCCGGAGGCGATCGGGGCGCACGACCGGGCGCTGGCCGACCGCTTCCGCAAGGGAGTCGCGCAGCTCGGCGGCGGACACGAGCCGGTGCCGGGGGACTCGGCCATCGTCGCGGTGCCCGGACTCGGGCACGCCGTGGACCGGCTCGCCGACGCCGGGGTGTCGGTCTCGGAGCGCAACGGCAATCTGCGCGCGGGCTTCCACGTCCACAACACCGAGGCGGACGTGGACCGGCTGCTCGATCTGCTCGCGGGCTGAGAGCGCGGCACGGGGGCGGAGCCGCGTACGGCTCCGCCCCCGCCTCAGTGGGACACCGTCCGGGTCACTTCACGGGTGTGAAGTCCCGCGCCCCGACGAACTCGGGGCGGCGGACCGGCGCGGCGAAGGGTTCCACCGCCTCGTTCTCGACGCTGTTGAAGACGATGAACACGTTGCTCCGCGGGTACGGAGTGATGTTGTCACCGCTTCCATGCATGCAGTTGCAGTCGAACCAGGTCGCCGAGCCGGGCTTGCCGGTGAACAGCTTGATGCTGTGTGCTTCGGCGAACTTGGTCAGGGACTCATCGGTCGGTGTCCCCGCGTCCTGCATCTGCAGCGACTTCTTGTAGTTGTCCTTCGGCGTCTCGCCCGCACAGCCGAGGAAGGTCTTGTGCGACCCCGGCATGATCATCAAGCCGCCGTTGGTGTCGTAGTTCTCCGTCAGCGCGATCGAGACCGACACGGTCCGCATCCGGGGCAGACCGTCCTCCGCGTGCCAGGTCTCGAAGTCAGAGTGCCAGTAGAACCCTGTGGCGCCGAAGCCCGGCTTGACGTTGATCCGGGACTGGTGGACGTAGACGTCCGAGCCCAGGATCTGCCGTGCCCTGCCCACGACGCGCGGGTCCCGCACCAGCTGTGCGAAGACCTCGCTGATCTTGTGCACCTCGAACACGGACCGGATCTCCTGCGACTTCGGCTCGACGATCGAGCGTTCGTCCGCACGCATCTCCGGATCCGAGGTGAGCCGTTCCAGTTCCGCGCGCAGCACATCGACCTCGTCGGGTCCGATGAGCTGGTCGATGGCGAGGAACCCGTCCCGCTCGAAGCCCGCCAGGTCCGCGGCCTCGATGGGCCCCGGCGTACCCGGTTCGGACCACACGACGGGGTCCATCCGCGGGATGGCCACCTCGGTGGTCCCGCGAGTCGGGTACAGGTCGGCGGTGCGCTCGGGTGCGGTGGTCATGGAAGTGCCTTCCTCTCCTCTCGTACGGCCCTGTTCACTTGGCGAAACGGCCGAGACGGCCGAAGTGGACCGGCGAACGGTCCCCCAATCACGGCGGGGCTGTGCCTCAGCGTGGCATGGCTGTGCCTCAGCGTGTCAGCACGTCGGCGCTTCGGCGCGACGGTGCTGCGGCGCGTCGCCGCTCAGCCCTCGGTTCAGCCGTCGTCAGGCTCGGTGAGCAGCGGGTAGACGCCGTTCTCGTCGTGGTCCTCCCGGCCGGTGACCGGCGGGTTGAAGACGCACACGCAGCGGAAGTCGGTCTTCGGGCGCATCGTGTGCTTCTCGTGCCCGTCGAGCAGGTACATCGTGCCGGGGGAGATCCAGTGCTTCTCGCCGGTCTCGTCGTTGGTCAGTTCCGCCTCGCCCTCGACGCAGAGCACGGCCTCGATGTGGTTGGCGTACCACATCGACGTCTCGGTGCCCGCGTAGAGAACCGTTTCGTGCAGGGAGAAGCCCACCTTCTCCTTCGCGAGAACGATGCGCTTGCTCTCCCAGGTGCCCGACGCCGCCTTGACGTGTCGGTCGGTGTTCTCGATGTCCTTGAAGGAACGAACGATCACGGTCTGATGGTGCCTTTCTCTGTGTCGCCTATGGAAGAGGCCTTTTGTTGTCCATTTCGGACAAAACTGCTTCCACAGGTGTCCATTACGGAAAGTGGCCCGTCCCGGCTGAGACAGCCGGGACGGGCCACGTCTTGTGGGTCAGGCGGTCTCGCGGACAGCCCGCGCCAGGATCCGCAGGCCCTCGTCCAACTCCTCGGGGGAGATGGTCAGCGAGGGCAGGAGTTTGACGACCTCGCTCTGCGGACCGGAGGTCTCGATGAGCAGCCCCAGCTCGAAGGCGCGCTTGGCCACGGCGTTGGCACGGCTCTTGTTGTGGAACTCCAGGCCCCACACCAGGCCGCGGCCGCGGTGGTCGGCCACGTCCTCGGAGTGCTCCTCGGCGATGGCCTTGAGCTGGGCCTCGACCTGCTCGCCGCGGGAGAGGGTCTGCTTCTCCATCTGGCCGTCGGCCCAGTAGGTCTGCAGGGCCGCGGTGGCGGTGACGAAGGCCGGGTTGTTGCCGCGGAAGGTGCCGTTGTGCTCGCCCGGCTCCCAGATGTCCAGCTCCGGCTTGAACAGGGTGAGCGCCAGCGGCATCCCGTAGCCGCCGATCGACTTCGACAGCGTGATGATGTCCGGCTTGATGCCCGCCTCCTCGAAGGAGAAGAAGGCGCCGGTGCGGCCGCAGCCCATCTGGATGTCGTCGACGATCAGCAGCATGTCGTGCCGCTCGCACAGGTCGGACAGGGCGCGCAGCCACTCGGCGCGGGCGACGTTGATGCCGCCCTCGCCCTGCACCGTCTCGACGATGACGGCCGCGGGCTTGTTGAGCCCGGAGCCCTGGTCCTCCAGGAGCCGCTCGAACCAGACGAAGTCCTCGGTGGTGCCGTTGAGGTAGTCGTCGAACGGCATCGGGGTGCCGTGCACCAGCGGGATGCCGGCGCCGGCGCGCTTGAAGGCGTTACCGGTGACCGCGAGCGAGCCCAGCGACATGCCGTGGAAGGCGTTGGTGAACGAGACGATCGACTCGCGGCCCTTGACCTTGCGGGCCAGCTTCAGCGCCGCCTCCACCGCGTTGGTGCCGGTCGGCCCCGGGAACATCACCTTGTGGTTCATCCCGCGCGGCTTGAGGACCAGCTCCTGGAACGTCTCCAGGAACGCACGCTTGGCGCTGGTGGACATGTCGAGCCCGTGCACGACGCCGTCGCGCTCCAGGTAGTCCAGGAGGGCCCGTTTGAGCACCGGGTTGTTGTGGCCGTAGTTGAGGGTGCCCGCTCCGGCGAAGAAGTCGAGGTAGGTGTGGCCGTCCTCGTCGTACATGTGCGCGCCCTGCGCCCGGTCGAAGACGGTCGGCCAGCCACGGCAGTAGCTGCGCACCTCCGACTCCACGGTTTCGAAGACGCTGAGGTCCGGCTGGGTGATGGTCACAGCTTGCTCCTGGAGTGAGTCGCGTGGGGAAGAAAAGTCTGGTTATGGGCGGTCGGCGACGGTGCCTACCCGCGGGTGTGCGGCCGTATACGTCAGCGCTTCGATGCGCCGGGAAACACGACCGGACCGATCCGGTACAGCACTTCCGGCAGGTGGCCGTCCTCGGGGAAGAGGGCGGCGTCGAACAGCACGTCCTTGGCGACCGCGGCCGAGTGGCGCTGCGCGTAGGAGGTGAACAGCCGGTTGGAGGGGGTGTTGTCCGGGGTGACCGTGGTCTCGACGGTGTCGATGCCGTACTCGTCGGCGACGCGGAGCGTCAGCCCGTCCAGCATCGCCGCCGCGAGCCCGCGGCCCCGGGCCGCCTCGTCCACGGCGACCTGCCAGACGAGGAGGGTGCCCGGCTGCTGCGGACGGATGTAGCCGGTGATGAAACCGACCGGCTCGCCCGCGCCGTCCCTGGCGACCACCGAGGTCGCGGCGAAGTCGCGGCACCACAGCAGGTAGCTGTACGAGGAGTTCAGATCGAGGGTCTTCGAGTCGCGGGCGATGCGCCAGATCGCGGCTCCGTCGTCCACACGGGGTGTGTCGAGCTTCAGTCCCTCCGGCATTTCGAGAAAGTCTCTATGGGCACGTGCATGGTCTGCTTGTGCGGCGGTCATGCGAATTCAATTTACCCAGCAGAATCTGAAACTGCACGGGGGAAAGGGGTTACACGGAAGGGGGGACCTGTGTTATCGCGCGCGGGCGGGCGGGCGCGCTGGACCGTCGCGTTCGGCCCCTGCTTAAGCGGACATGTCCGTGTATAGCAGTCGACTTGTTGAGTGCGTCACAGTCCGATAACGTCCTTGTGAACCGCCGGAGATTAGTGCGGCGAAGCTGCGACGAAGCTAACGAAATCTTAGCGTTTGAGCTGGCGGAAAGCGGGCAGAAGAATACGGGCGACTACACCCGAAAAGCTCCCTGGATTGCATCGTAAAGCCGGAGCTTACGGCGTGTCTGCGTTTTCGCCGATCTCTTTCTTCGCTTTCGTGCCCACCGGCGTTCACCCGGCGGCCGTCCGCGGCTGCGCCGGGCCGGGAACGCTCCCTGGACGCCGCCCTGTGACGCACTCGTACAGTGCGGGCATGAGCGAGTGCGCGAGTCTGCATATCAAGGGGCGGGTGCTGGTCGGGCCCGAGGACGTACGGGACGAACTGTGGGTGGTGGACGGGCGCGTCACCTATGAGCGGCCGGCCCGGGGCGGCGGCGAGCCCACCGAGCTGACCGGCTGGGTGCTGCCGGGCCTGGTGGACGCGCACTGCCATGTCGGACTGGACGCGCACGGCCCCGTGGACGACTCGACCAGCGAGAAGCAGGCGCTCACCGACCGGGAGGCGGGCGCGCTGCTGCTGCGCGACGCCGGGTCGCCCTCCGACACCCGCTGGATCGACGAGAGGGACGACCTGCCCCGCATCATCCGCGCCGGCCGCCACATCGCCCGTACACGCCGCTACATCCGCAACTACGCACACGAGATCGAGCCCGGCGACCTGGCGGCGTACGTGCGCCGCGAGGCGCGACGAGGCGACGGCTGGGTCAAGCTCGTCGGCGACTGGATCGACCGGGACAAGGGCGATCTGAGCTCCTGCTGGCCGCGCTGGGCCGTCGAGGAGGCCATCGCGGCGGCCCATGAGGAGGGTGCCCGGGTGACCGCGCACTGCTTCGCCGAGGACTCGCTGCCGGATCTGGTGGAGTCCGGCATCGACTGCGTCGAGCACGCCACCGGGCTGACGGAGGAGACCATCCCGCTGCTCGCCGAGCGCGGCGTCGCCATCGTGCCCACCCTGGTCAACATCGCCACCTTCCCGACCCTCGCGGCGGGCGGCGAGGGGAAGTTCCCCCGCTGGGCCTCCCACATGCGCGAGCTGCACGCCCGCCGCTACGACACCGTGCGCGCCGCCTGGGAGGCGGGCATCCCCGTCTTCACCGGCACCGACGCCGGCGGGTCCCTGGCGCACGGGCTCGTCGGCCAGGAGGTCGGCGAACTGGTCAAGGCGGGCATACCGGTACTGGACGCGCTCTCCGCCGCCACCTGGGGTGCCCGCAGCTGGCTGGGACGCCCGGCCCTGTCCGAGGGCGCCCCCGCGGACTTCGTTGTTTATGAGACCGACCCACGGGCGGATGTGCGCGTGCTCGAGGCTCCGAGCCATGTGGTGTTGCGGGGCCGTGTCGTGCGGTGACGGGGAGGGGGTGCCCCTTGGCGTAGTTCGCGGTCTGCGGGTGCTCCCCCAGCCTTCGGCCGGGCGGTACCCCCAGTGGCCGCTCGCGCAGTTCCCCGCGCCCCTGACGGGGCGCGTCTGCCCTGCGCCTGCTGTGCTTGGGGGGGTCTGCTCCCCCAAGCTCTTCGAGCAGGGGGTACCCCCAGGCGCAGGGCTGGCAAGCGCAGCCCCCATGCGGGCCACAGGTACGGCAACCTGGAGACATGAGGCCAACGGCACGCACCTTGCTGTCCCAGGTAGCGAGTGGGTTCACGGAGTTCGACCCGCCCAAGGATCGGCCCTCGACAGCGGACGGCCCTCTGGGGTGGCCCGGATATGACGAGATGCGCGCGAGAGCGCAGGACCGCACCGGGGAAACGGAATCCGTGGTGTGCGGCACGGGAAGGATCGGCGGGACCGACGCCGTCCTGCTCGGCTTCGAGTTCGGCTACCTCGGCGGCTCGCTGGGGGAGCGCACGGGCGACCGCATCGAGGCGGCCCACACCAGGGCGCGCGAGCTGCGGCTGCCCGTCGTCACGCTGGTGGCCACCGGCGGCAGCCGGATGCAGGAGGGCATGCGCGCCCTCGTCCAGCTCCAGCGGGTGGCCCGGCAGACCGCGCTGACCGCCGCCGCCGGGCTGCCGCAGCTGGCGGTCGTCCGCGACCCGACGACGGGCGGCGGGTGGGCCACCCTCGCCGCGGGAGCCGACGTGGTGCTCGGCCTGCCCGGCGCACAGGCCGCCTTCGCCGGCTCGCGGGTACGGCCCCCCGAGGCCGATCCCGCCGCGTACACCGTCGAGGCCCAGCACGCCGCCGGCCACATCGACCGGATCGTACCGGAAGCCGAACTTCCCACGGCGCTCTCCCGCTGGCTCACCCTGCTGGGCGGGAGCGCCGACCGGCCCCAGCGGCCCGAACCCGTCCCGGTGCCGTACGCGCTGCCCGGTCCGACCGCCTGCGGCCGACTGCCCGACAGCGGCCCGGAAGCCGTCGCGCGGGCCCGTGCGGCGGGCCGCCCCCGTGCCGCCGCCTACCTGGACGCCTTCCTCACCGGCCGCGAGGAGATCGGCGGCGACCGCTGCTCGGGCACCGACGCGGGCGTGCTGTGCGGGTTCGGGCTGCACGAGGGCCGTGCGGTCGCCTACGCGGCGCAGTGCGGCACACCGACCCGCCCGGCCGGCTACCGCACCGTCGCCCGCCTCGTCCGGATGGCCGGACGGCTGCGCATCCCCGTCCTCACCCTGATCGACACGCCCGGTGCCGCCAATGGGCCGGAGGACGAGCGGGCGGGCGCGGGCCCCGCCATCGCCGAGGTGTTCACCGCCGTCGCCGAGGCCACCGTCCCGATCACCTCGCTGCTCATCGGCGAGGGCGGCTCGGGCGGCGCCCTCGCACTGGCCGCCCCCGGCCGACTGTGGGTCACCCCGGACAGTTACTTCTCCGTCATCGCGCCGGAGGCGGCCGCCGCCATCCTCAAACGGGACCCCGACCAGGTGCCCCGGACCGCCGAGGAGCTGCGGCTGCGCCCCCAGGACGCCGTCGAGCTGGATGTGGCACGGGGGGTGGTGGAAACGGCACACGGCGCGGCGAGGACACCCGGCGTCCCCCGGCCGGAGCTCCGGCCCGACGAGGAATAGCGGGCGCGCGGCGGTGGTTCGAGCGGACATGCTCGTAGAGATCTGGTCGGACATCGCCTGCCCCTGGTGCTACATAGGCAAGGCCCGTTTCGAGAAGGGCCTGGCGGCCTTCGCCCACCGCGACGAGGTGGAGGTGGTGCACCGTTCCTTCGAGCTCGACCCGAACGCGGGCGCGCCTACCGGGCTGCCGGTCACCCGGCTGCTGGCGGACAAGTACGGTCTGACGCCCGAGCAGGCCCGGGCGGCCGAGGCGCGGGTCGCCGAGGCCGCGCACGCGGAGGGCCTGGGCTATGCGTCAGGGCGCCTAATGAACGGCTCCACGTTCGCGCTGCACCGCCTGTTGCACCACGCCGCGCGGCAGGGCCCCGCGGCGCACGCCGCGCTGCTGGACGCCTTCTACCGCGCCAACTTCGCCGACCTGCGGCCCCTCGGCGAACCGGAGACCGTCGTCTCGGTCGCCACCGGTGCCGGACTCGACGAGGCCGAGGTGCGCCGGGTGCTCGCCGACGAGGACGCCTACGCCGAGGACGTGCGCGCCGACGAGCGCGAGGCCGCGGCGCTCGGCGCCACCGGGGTGCCGTTCTTCGTGCTGGACCGCCGCTTCGGTGTCTCCGGCGGACAGCCCGCCGAGGTCTTCACCCAGGCGCTGGAGCAGGCGTATGCGGCGGCGGGCGGGCTGGTCCGGGTGGCGGCGGCTGCCGGCACACCCGGACCGGACGGGGCAGCGGCATGTGACGATGGAACGTGCGAGGTGCCCGCCCAGCGTACGGAGGACGCGCCGTGACCGAACGCAAGCCGCCGGGAGTCAGCTTCGAGAGCTGGGCGGACCGGCAGATCCGGGAGGCCGAGGAGCGCGGCGAGTTCGCCAACCTCCCCGGCGCCGGCAAGCCGCTGCCCGGCCTCGACAAGCCGTACACCGAACAGTGGTGGGTCGAGCGCAAGATGCGCGACGAGAACCTGACCTACCTGCCGCCCTCCCTCGCCCTCCGCAAGGAGGCGCAGGAGGCCCGCGAGCGGGCCGCCCAGGCGCGTTCGGAGGCCGAGGTGCGCTCGATCCTGAAGGAGATCAACGCCAGGATCGACGAGGCGATCCGCCACCCCTTGGAGGGCCCGCCGCACCGGCTGGTCCCGTTCGATGTGGAGAGCGCTGTGCGGGAATGGCGTTCGGATCGATCCCGCCGGTAGGAGTCACCGCTCGCCGCGCGCCATCGAGAACAGGTGCTCCAGCACCTTTCCTTCGCTGACGCGCAGCCCGTCGTGCTCCCACTCGCCGGTCAGCCAGGTGCGGACGCGGGGCACGGCGCGTGCGGTCTGCAGCGAGTGGTCGCGGTCGACGTACATGTCGTCGTCGTAGACCGCCGCGTAGACGGGCACCTCGTTGCCGGCCAGTCGCTCGGTGTCGTACAGGTCCGGCCAGTCGCTCCGTTCGGCCAGCAGGTGCGCCGCCTCGCGCAGCGGCACCAGCGCCGGGTCGAGGTCGAACATCCAGGGGTAGATCATCTCCCCGGTCAGCAGCACCGGTTCGCCGGCCGCCAGCGCACGCTCCGCGTCGAACTGCGGGAACTCCTCCCGCACCCGCTGCGCCGCCCACCGGGTGCCCTCGGCACTGACCGAGCGCTGCGCGAAGATCGGTTCGTGCAGCGCGGCGAACAGCGGACTGGCCGCCAGCGAGACCTGCGCCCGTACACCCTCCAGGAACGTGTCCGAGAGCTCAGGTCCGGCGGCGCCGCTGATCCACGCGCTCTCCAGCAGGTAGTGCAGCGTGTGGGAGCCGGAGCCCTGACCCAGCAGCAGACCCAGGTACTGGAACCGCTCCACCGTCAGCGGGCTCCCGTCCGGCAGCCGCACCTCGTGCTCCGCCAGGTGGGCGGCGATCCGCCGTACCGTCTCCACATCCTGCGGGTAGCGCGCGTAGTGCGCCGCGTTCTTGGCCGCGACCCGGGGATAGGACGCGCGGTAGACGTCCTCCGCACTGGTGCGCAGCCCCGGCAGGCCGCCCGTCACGAAAGCCTCCTGGACGCCCTCCGGAGCCAGTGAGAGGTAGGTCAGCGTGCAGAAGCCGCCGAAGCTCTGCCCCAGCGTCGACCACCGTGTCCCCTCGCCCAGCAGCCGTTCGCGTATCAGCTCCGCGTCACGCACGATCGAGTCCGCTCGGAAGTGCGCCAGATGGTCGGCTTGTTGTGCCGGTGTGCCGCGCGCCGCGAGGGACTGCCGGTTGGCGGGTGTGGAGCGGCCGGTGCCGCGCTGGTCGAGCAGCAGCACCCGGTGGTGCCGCAGCGCGACGCGGAGCCAGTCGGCCGGGCCGACCGGGCGGGGCGACCCGTTGCCGGGCCCGCCCTGGAGGAACAGCAGCCACGGCAGCTGCTCGCCCTCCCGCTCGGCTGCGACCACCTCCCGGGCGAACACCTCGATCTGTTCGCCGTCCGGACGCGCGTGGTCGAGCGGTACGGGGAAGAAGTGGTCGGTCAGCACGGTGCCGTGGTGCCGCAGTGTGGTGGGCATAGGGGTCGTTCCTCCTGTGGTGGTGACGGCGCGGGACCGGTCAACGCCCGCCGGGGGCGTGAGGCGCATCCAGCGTCTCCAGCGCTCGGTGCAGTGCGGCGATGAACCGGTCGGTCGTGGCCCGGTCCCGTACCGCCATCCGGAACCACTCCGGGCCCAGCCCCGGGAAGGTGTCCCCGCGCCGTACGGCGAAGCCCAGTGCGCGCAGCCGGTCCCGCAGCGCTGCCGCATGCGGGTGTCCCACCAGCAGGAACGGTCCCTCAGGCGTGGGCGTCGCCTCACTCAGTCCTGCCGTGTGCAACTGTGCCAGCTGCTTGCGCAGATGGTCACGGTCCGCCGCGAACTGCCGGGCGGCGGCCTGTGCTTCCTCCAGCGCGTCCGGCGTGCTGCACACCTGGGCCGCCACCAGCGCCGGGGCCGAGACGGGCCACAGCGGCTGCTGGTGCGCCAGTGTCCGCACCGTCTGCGGGTCGCTCAGCACATGGCCGACGCGCAGTCCGGCCAGGCCCCAGGTCTTGGTGAGGCTGCGCAGTACGACCGTCCGCCCCGGCAGCTGTCCCAGCAGCGGCACCAGCGACTCCCGCTCGCCCGGTACGGCGTCCACGAACGCCTCGTCGACGACGAGCGTGCGGCCCGGGCGGGCGAGCTGGGCCAGGGCCGCGGCGGGGTGCAGCACGGAGGTCGGGTTGGTGGGATTGCCCACCACCACCAGATCCGCCTCGGGCGGTACGGCGCCGACGTCCAGCCCGAAGCCGTCCTCGGGCCGCAGCAGCACCCGCTCCACCCGGTGGCCCGCGTCGCGCAGCGCCGCCTCCGGTTCGGTGAACTGCGGGTGCACCACGACCGGGCGG
The DNA here is from genome assembly GCF_018070605.1 of Streptomyces sp. B15. Lineage (NCBI taxonomy): Bacteria > Bacillati > Actinomycetota > Actinomycetes > Kitasatosporales > Streptomycetaceae > Streptomyces > Streptomyces sp. B15. The sequence goes on along the minus strand of NZ_JAGPXJ010000074.1, from coordinate 16,005 downwards.
CGCGCCGGAAGGGCCCGGGCGAGCAGGACGAACGCCTCCGCGGCGCCTGCCGTCAGCAGCACCTGGTCCGGCGGCAGCCCGTGCCGCTCGGCCACCGCCCGGCGGGCGGGACCGCTGTCCGGATAGGCGGCCAGCGTCGCCAGCGAGGCCGCCAGCCGCTCGCGCAGCCACGCCGGGGGAGTGCCGGTACGGACGTTGACGGCGAGGTCGGTCAACCCGCTGCCGGCGCCGCGTACCTCCGCGTCCCCGTGGTGCCGCAGCGCGTCGTCCGCGGGGCTTCCGTACGCGTTCACAACTCCCTCCCGGGAACGGCGATGGCGGCCACAGCGGCGGTGGCGCGCACCGGAGCGCCTGCCGCCGGCCGCGCTCTGGTCTTGGGCACCAGCAGCACCGGAGCGCCTCCCTGCACCGTCGTCCCGCTGCCCCCGCCGCTGGCCAGCAGCGCCGCAGCCTCGGCGACGGAGGGCGTGCCCACAGCCGTACGGGAGAAGTCCGAGGGGTGCGGCACCCGAACGCGGGCCAGCGTCCGGGCGTCGTAGGCGATCAGCGGCAAGCCCAGCTTGCGTGCCGCCAGCAGCAGCCCCGGCTCCTCGGCCCGCGCCTGGACGGTCGCCAGCGCCGCCGCCTCGCCCGCCGCCGGCCTCGCGGCCCGCAGCACGTCATCCACCAGCCCCAGCACCTCTTCGGCCGTCACACCGGCACAGGTGCCCACCCCGACGGTGACGAGCCGGGGCCCCGGCCCCGCTTCCGCGCCGAACGGACTCATGCCGTCTTCCCCGCTTCGTCCCCCGTCGCGCTCCCCGCCGCCCACCGCTCGGCACACCGCGCCACGAACCGCGCCGCCATCCGGGGCGCCGCCGCCCAGTGCACATGCAGATAGGAGGCGTGCACATTGCCCTGGACGAAACCGTCCGTACGGCGCTCGGGCCGCACCAGCCCCCAGGCGGGCACCTGCCCCGCGCCCGGCAGCAACTCGGTGCGGTGGAACTCGTGGCCCCGCACGCGGGTGCCCGCCTCGGCGAGGGCGCTGTCCGCGACGGCCACCGCCTCGCGGTAGCCCAGGGTCAGCCGCTCCGCCATCCGCCCGTGCGCGTCGAGGACGCCGCACATCGGCTTGCCGTCCAGCTCCTGTGCCAGATACAGCAGCCCGGCGCACTCGGCCGCGACCGGCCCGCCGAAGGCCGCGATCTGTCTGCGCAGGGGGCGATTTTCGGCCAACTCCGGAGCGTATACCTCCGGGAAACCGCCGCCGATCACGAGCCCGGCCGTGCCGTGCGGCAGCGCCTCGTCCCGCAGCGGGTCGAAACCGACGACCTCGGCACCCGAGGCACGCAGCAGCTCGGCGTGCTCGGCGTACGAGAAGGTGAACGCCTCACCGCCGGCCACCGCCACCCGCGGCGCGCGGGACACCGGCTCGGCGCCCACCTCGGCGCCCGGGTCCCACGCCTGGTCGGGCAGCGGCGGAGCCTGCCGCGCCAGCGCCAGCAGCGCCTCCAGGTCGCACCCTTCGCGCACCCGCTCAGCGAGTGCCGCCACCGACTCCACGGCCTCCGCGCGCCGCTCGGCCACCGGCACCAGCCCCAGGTGCCGGGAGGGCGCGCGCACCACCTTCGTACGGCGCAGCACGCCGAGCACCGGCACCCCCGAGCCGTCCAGCGCCTCGCGCAGCAGCTCCTCGTGCCGGTCGGAACCCACCTTGTTCAGCACCACGCCCGCGACCCGCACCTCGGGGTCCCAGGAGGCGAATCCGTGCACCAGCGCGGCCACCGAGCGCGACTGCGACGACGCGTCGACCACCAGCACCACCGGGGCGCGCAGCAGCTTGGCGACATGTGCGGTCGACGCCAGCTCGCCCTGTCCGGCGGCCCCGTCGTACAGCCCCATCACGCCCTCGACCACCGCCAGATCCGCTCCGGCGGCGGCGTGCCCCAGCAGCGGCGCGATCCGCTCGGGACCGCACAGATACGCGTCCAGGTTGCGCCCCGGACGGCCGGTCGCCAGCGCGTGGTAGCCGGGGTCGATGTAGTCGGGGCCGACCTTGTGCGGGGAGACGGCCAGCCCGCGCCCGGCGAACGCGGCCATCAGCCCGGTCGCCACCGTCGTCTTGCCGCTCCCGGAGGACGGCGCGGCGACCACCAGACGCGGTACCCGGATCACGCGGCGGCCCCCCGAGGGTGCGCGGAGGAGGCGGCTGTCACCACTCGATGCCCTTCTGCCCCTTCTGGCCCGCGTCCATCGGGTGCTTGACCTTGGACATCTCGGTGACCAGATCGGCCGCGTCGATCAACTGCTGCGGCGCGTTGCGCCCGGTGATGACCACGTGCTGTGTGCCGGGACGGTCCCGCAGCACGGCGACCACCTCCTCGACATCCACCCAGCCCCAGTGCATCGGATAGGCGAACTCGTCCAGCACCAGCAGCCGGTACGTCTCGGCGGCCAGGTCCCGCTTGACCTGCTCCCAGCCCTCGCGGGCCGCCGCCTCGCTGCTCATCTCGCCGTCCTGGACGTTGCGCTGGATCCACGACCAGCCCTCGCCCATCTTGTGCCAGGTCACGCTGCCGCCCTCGCCGGAGTCGCCGAGCACCTTGAGCGCGCGCTCCTCGCCGACCTTCCACTTGGCCGACTTGACGAACTGGAACACCCCGATCGGCCACCCCTGGTTCCAGGCGCGCAGCGCCAGCCCGAACGCGGCCGTCGACTTGCCCTTGCCGACGCCCGTATGGACGGCCACCAGCGGTCTGTTGCGCCGCTGACGGGTGGTGAGACCGTCCTGCGGTACGACGTTCGGCTGCCCCTTCGGCATTACGCGGCCCTCCCTGCGTGCCCTGCGTTACGTGAGTCGGTCGTGCTGCGGACGAGTTCCGTCACCGCGTCGGCACGCAGCTCGTCCAGGGTGACGGCGCTGCCGCCCAGTTCGGCGGCCAGCTCGCGGGCCAGCCCCAGCCGCACATGCCCCGCCTCGCAGTCCACCACCACCGAAGCGGTGCCGTCCGCCGCCAGCAGCCGCGCCGCCTGCCGGGAGCGCACCAGCGGCTCCGGGCCGCCCGTGGCGCGCCCGTCCGTGACGGTGACCAGCAACGGCCGCCGCGCCGGGTCCCGCAGCCGCTCGACCCGCAGCACCTCGCGCGCCCGCAGCAGCCCGGCCGCCAGCGGGGTGCGCCCGCCGGTCGGCAGCGACTCCAGCCGGGCCGCCGCCGCGTCCACCGACGAGGTGGGCGGCAGCGCCACTTCCGCCTCGCCGCGCCGGAAGGTCACCATGCCGACCTTGTCCCGCCGCTGATAGGCGTCCAGCAGCAGGGACAGCACCGCCCCCTTGACGGCGCTCATCCGCTGCCGCGCCGCCATCGAACCCGAGGCGTCCACGACGAACAGCACCAGATTGCCCTCGCGGCCCTCCCGTACGGCCTCGCGCAGATCGTCCCGGCGCACCACCAGCCCGCTGCCGCGGCGGCCACGCGCGTGCTGGTACGGAGCCGCCGCCTGCACGGTGGCCGCCAGATGCAGCTTGCCCAGCGCGCCCTGCGGGCGGCGCGCCCCCGTGGTGCGGCCATGCGCCGTACGGGCCCGCGAGCGGCGCCCGGCCGCGCCCTCGCCGAGTCCGGGGACGGTGAGGGCGCGCGCCTTGAACGGCTCGTCGGCGGGCGCTGCGGCCTGCTGAGGGGGCGCGGGCGCGCCGGGGTCGGGCTCACCGCCCGCGGTGCTCTCGGCGGAGGGCGGTGCGGCGGTCTCCTCGGAGCGTTCGGGCTGCGTCTGCTCGGGGATGGACGGCTCGTCCCGCGGGGCCTGGGCACCGTCTTGCGGCGCCCCCTGCGGCGGCAGCCCGCCACCGCCCTCAGGGCCCCCGTCCGGTCCGTCCGGTCCGTCCGGTCCGCCGTCCGGTCCGTCCGGCTGAGGGCCGTCCTCGTCCTGGTCGCTGTTCTCCTCCAGCGTCCGGTCCAGCTTGTCCTCGTCGAGACCGGGGGCGTCGAACGGATTGCGCCTGCGCCGGTGGGGGAGGGCCAGCAGCGCCGCCTGCCGCACATCCGCCGACTCCACCCGGGTACGCCCCTCCCAGGCGGCCATCGCCGTCGCCGTACGGGCCATCACCAGGTCGGCGCGCATACCGTCCACCTCGAACGCCGCGCAGGTGGCGGCGATCTGCCGGAGCGCCGCGTCACCGAGCCGTACCCGGGGCAGCAGTGAGCGCGCGGCGGCGATCCGCTCGCACAGCTCCCGTTCGTCGTCGGCCCAGCGTGCCGCGAACCCCTCCGGGTCGTCGTCGTACGCCAGCCGCCGCCGTACGACCTCCACCCGCTGGTCCGTCTCGCGCGAGGCGGCCACCTCGACCGTCAGACCGAACCGGTCGAGCAACTGGGGGCGCAGCTCGCCCTCTTCCGGGTTCATGGTGCCGACCAGCAGGAAGCGGGAGGCGTGCCGGACGGAGACACCCTCGCGCTCCACGTAGGAGGCGCCCATGGCGGCGGCGTCCAGCAACAGGTCCACGAGGTGGTCGTGCAGCAGGTTGACCTCGTCCACGTACAGCACGCCGCGGTGCGCGTCGGCGAGCAGTCCCGGCTCGAACGCCTTCACACCCTCGGACAGCGCCCGTTCGATGTCCAGGGCACCCACCAGCCGGTCCTCCGAGGCACCGACCGGCAGTTCGACCATGCGGGCCGGGCGGGACTCGCCGGCACCGGTGTCTTCGTGCGGACCGTCCGGGCACGCGGGGTCGGGCGTGGCGGGGTCGCAGGAGAAGCGGCAGCCGGACACGACGTCCACGCCGGGCAGCAGCGTGGTCAGCGCCCTGACGGCCGTCGACTTGGCCGTGCCTTTCTCACCGCGCACGAGCACGCCTCCGATGGCGGGGGAGACGGCGTTGAGCAGCAGGGACAGCTGGAGGTCCGCCTGGCCGACCAGGGCGGTGAAGGGGTAGGGGGTCACGCGTCACTCCTTCGAGTGGCTTGGGTGCGTCAGGGGTGCCGGATCGCGGGGCCGGTCACGGCGGTGCCCCCGGGGGTACGAACGGCAGCCCCTCCGGCACCCCGTCCTCGATGAGCCGCAGCAGCGCGGTCGTGTCCGCGTGCTCCTCGATCAGGTCGCCGAGCCGGTCGAGCTGTTCCTCGCGCAGCGCGGCGAACCGGGTGTCGGGCGCCGGCTCGAAGGCGCGGCCCGCGTCGGCCGCGACCTGCCGCAGAAAGGCGCGCCGGAAGCCGTCCGACTCCAGCGAGCCGTGCCAGTGGGTGCCCCACACGGTGCCGACCCGGCAGCCGTCCAGCGGGGCACTCCCGGCGTCGCACAGGAACGGCTCGCCGCCGTGCACATCCGCGACGCCGTGGTGGATCTCGTAGCCCTCCACCGGCTCGCCCAGCGCCCTCCCGTGCGGACGGGCCAGGGTCTTGTCCTGGGCGAACCGCACCCGCACCGGCAGCAGTCCGAGCCCGTCGACCACACCGGCGCGCGATTCGACGTCGTCCTCGATGCGTTCGCCCAGCAGCTGGTAGCCGCCGCAGATGCCCAGCACGGGCCGTCGCTCGGCCGCACGCCGCGCCAGCGCCGTGGCCAGGCCCCGCTCGCGTATCCACTCCAGCGCCTTGACCGTGCCCCGGGTTCCCGGCACCACCACCAGGTCGGCGTCGGCCAGCTCCTCCGGGCGGTCGCAGAACCGCACCACCACGCCGGGCTCGGCGGCCAGCGCGTCCACATCGGTGAAGTTGGACATCAACGGCACCGGCAGCACGGCGACCCGCAGCACATCCGCGCCGTGCGGGGGCGCGACGGTGGACTCCCGTACGGTGCCGCGGAGCGAGACTCTCAGCCCGTCCTCCTCGTCGATGCCCAGCCCGTGCTGGTACGGCAGTACGCCGAGGGTGGGCCGCCCGGTCATCCCGCGCAGCATCTCCAGGCCCGGCTCCAGCAGCGAGACGTCGCCGCGGAACTTGTTGACCAGGTAGCCCGCCAGCAGTTCCTGGTCCTGCGGGGCCAGCAGCGCCGTCGTGCCGAACAGCGAGGCGAACACGCCTCCCCGGTCGATGTCGCCGACCACCAGCACCGGCAGCCGGCAGGCGCGCGCCAGCCCCATGTTGACGATGTCGCTGCGGCGCAGATTGATCTCGGCGGGGCTGCCCGCACCCTCGCAGATGACCGCGTCATGGGTGCGCCGCAGCTCCTCAAGACAGCCCGCGACCGTCTCCAGCAACTCCTCCCGCCGTCCGAGCCGCGCTCGGCCGTCGCCGCTGCCGGGATGGCGGCCGAAGTACCCGCGTGCCGACATCTCGCCCACGGCCTTGCCCAGCAGTACGACCTGACTGGTGCGGTCGCTGCCCGGTTTGAGCAGTACCGGATTCATCAGCGCGCTCGGCTCGACCCGTGCGGCGGCCGCCTGCATGGCCTGTGCACGGCCGATCTCCGCGCCGTCGAGTGTGACGAAGGAGTTGAGCGACATGTTCTGCGCCTTGAACGGCGCCACCCGTACCCCTTTGCGGGCCAGCCAGCGGCAGATGCCCGCGGTGACCACGCTCTTGCCGGCGTCCGATGTCGTCCCGGCGACCAGCAGTCCGCCTGTCGTGCGCGCGCTCACCGCGCTCCTCCCTCGCCGCGCCCCCGCCCCGGGCGGCGCGCTGCCGTACCCACCAGGCAGCTCGTCACCAGCGCCAGCACTCCTACCCGGCGCGAGAGCCGTACAGCCCGCTCGATGTCCGCCGACCGGACGGCGCGCCCCCGGGTGTTGAGGACAGGCCGGTGCTCCACCCGTCCGCCGTAGGAGAGGGTGCCGCCCAGCCGCACCCCGAGCGCGCCCGCGAACGAGGCTTCCACCGGGCCCGCGTTGGGGCTGGGGTGGCGGTGCGCGTCGGCGCGCCAGGCGTGCACGGCACCACGCGGATCGGGCCCGGCGAGTGCGGCCAGCGCGGCGGTCAGCCGGGCCCCCGGCCAGCCCGCCACATCGTCCAGCCGGGCGGCGGCCCAGCCGAAGCGGCGGTGGCGCGGGGAGAGGTGGCCGACCATCGCGTCGAGCGTGTTGACCGCGCGGAAGCCCACCAGCCCGGGGACGCCTGCCAGCGCGCCCCACACCAGCGCGCCCACCACGGCGTCCGAGGTGTTCTCCGCGACGGACTCGACCACTGCGCGGGCCACCGCCGGTGCGTCGAGGTGCTGCGGATCGCGCCCGCACAGCGCGGGCAGCCGCTCGCGTGCCAGCTCCAGGTCCCCCGCCTCCAGCGCGGCGCCCACGGCACGGGCTTCGCGGGTCAGCGAGGTGCCCCCGAGGACGGCCCAGGTGGTGGCGGCGGTCAGTGCGAGCGCGGGGACGGATGAACGCTGTCCGGTGCAGGTGCGGGTGCGGGTGCGGGCGCCTACGGCGTCGCGCGCGGCGCTCGCCGTGGTCAGCGCGCCGGCGGCAGCGGCGGCACCCCCGGCGCTCAGGAGGACGTAGAGCGCCCCGGTGCCCCGGTGGTCGCGCCACATCCGGCGCTCCAGCGCCGCGGCGGCCCGGCCGAAGGCAGCGACCGGATGCCCGCGGCGCGGGTCACCCAGCAGCGCGTCGGCGGCGAACCCCAGCAGCGTGCCGCGCACATGGACGTCACGGGCCCCCATCAGACGGCGGGTCCGGCGCACACATCCACGGTGGTGACGGGCGCGACGTCGGCGAACGCGGCGACAGGCGCGTCGGCGGTGATGCCTGCGGGCAGGTCCGCGGGCACGTCGGTGAAAGGTATGGCGGCAGGGCCACGCATCACGGTGTCCTCACTCAGGGTCCTCGCCCTGGCTCGAATCGACCGGCGGCGAGAGTCTCCTGGCTCCCGGATCCACACCGTCCCCCGCCTTCCAGCCCGGTGGGCCGTGGCTTCGCTGGGGGAGGCGCTCCCCGGTGACAGTGGCGGGACCGCGCCGGATTCGCACCGGCTTCCTCTCCATGCCGCCGTTTGGCAGGGGAAGTCCACCACGCCGGTGTGGCCCCGTCAACTCGCCCCTGACCTGCGACGGGGAGTGCGGGCCGACACACCGCGAGGGGGTACGGGATGGTCCCGTACCCCCTCGCAGAAGCCTGCCCGGGGCGGCTATGCCGCGATCAGGTAGATCCCGTACGCCACCGCCGCCAGGCAGAGCGCGTAGCAGAGGTAGGCGCCGGTGCGCGCCAGCGGCGAGGGCGTGGTGCCCGCGGTACGGGGCGAGCCCGCGACGATGCCGAGGGTGAAGACGCCGACGAGTCCCACCGTCGCCACCAGGCTGACGCCGAAGACCTGGCCGAGTGCGGCCCAGTCGATGTTCATGCGGTCGTCCCTTCTGCCTAGCTGAGGCTGCTCGCCGACGCGGGGCGGCCGGCCGTGTTGTCCGCCGTCGGCGTCTCCTCGGTGGAGGCGACGCCCACTCCCGCCGGCGGCGGGGGCGGGGAGACGGCCTGGATGGCGGTGGTGACCACCCCGGCGGGCTCGGGCTCGCGACCGGGCTCGGGGGCCGGTTCGAGTCCGGGCTCCGGGGTGGGCTCCGCGGCCGGACCGGGGATCCCGGCGGCCTCGGGCGTGGCGGGCTCCACCTCGTTGACGTTGGTGTGGTCCACCGGAGCGCGCCGGGAGCGCAGCCAGATGGCGCCGCAGAGCCCGACGGCCAGGACGGCGACCGTCGTGACGCCCCAGTCGCCCTGCTCGGCCAGCAGTGCGGAGGCTGCCGCGATCCCGCCGGCCGCCGGGAGGGTCAGCCCCCAGCCGATGAACATGCGGCCCGCCGTCCCCCACCGCACGACCCCGCCCTTGCGGCCGAGGCCGGAGCCCATCACGGCGCCGGAGCACACGTGCGTGGTGGACAGGGAGAAGCCGATGTGCGAGGAGGCCAGGATGGTGGCCGCCGCGCTGGTCTGCGCGGCGAAGCCCTGCGGGGGCTGGATGTCGGTGATGCCCTTGCCCATGGTGCGGATGATGCGCCAGCCGCCGAGGTAGGTGCCCAGCGCGATGGCGAGGCCGGCCGAGGCGATGACCCACACCGGCGGGTCGGAGTCGGGCGCCAGGGCGCCGCCGGTGACCAGCGCCAGCGTGATGACACCCATGGTCTTCTGCGCGTCGTTGGTGCCGTGGGCCAGCGAGACCAGCGCGGCGGAGGTGATCTGGCCGGCGCGGTAGCCCTTGGCGGTCCGCTCCTGGTCGGCGTGCCGGCCCACCCGGTAGGTCAGCCGGGTGGCGCACACGGAGGCGATGCCGGCGACCAGCGGCGCGGCGAGCGCGGGGATGAGGACCTTCATGACGACGACGTCACCGTTGACCGCGCCGGTACCGACGGCGGCGACGGTGGCCCCGAGCAGTCCGCCCATCAGCGCGTGCGAGGAGCTGGAGGGCAGCCCGGCGAGCCAGGTCAGCAGGTTCCAGATGATCGCGCCGACCAGCCCGGCGAAGATCACTTCGGGCTGTATACCGGAACCTTCATCGATGATTCCTGAGGAAATGGTCTTGGCCACCTCGATGGACAGGAAGGCACCGAGGAGGTTGAGGACCGCTGACATGGCCACCGCCGCCCGAGGAGCCAGTGCCCCGGTGGAGATGGTCGTGGCCATGGCGTTGGCCGTGTCGTGGAAGCCGTTCGTGAAGTCGAACACCAAGGCCGTGACGATCACGATCCCGATGAGAAGCGTGATGTGTTCCATTCACCAGGCACAATCAGTTCGAAGGGCATTGACGTCGTGAACGTAAAGACGGCGAGTGAACGGAAGGTGAACTGGGGCGGGCATCGAAGTGTCGGCCCCTGACGCCTGTTGTGTGGGACAGGTCACACCGTAGGGGCGGTGGCCTCAGGAACCAACACGACGCGGCGTCGAGCCAGTTAACGCCATGGTGCCGAGCCGGTGAACACCGTGGTGGCGCGCCCTCGCCCCGTAGCGGCTCCGCCGACCGGGCGTCACCCTCCCGGCCCGCCCCGCTGGTTTCACCCGCCCGATCGCGTCAACACTGAGAAAGATGCGTCTGCGAACCGCGGCACTGGCCGCCACCTCCGTGCTCGGTACCGGCGCGGCCACCCTCGCGGCCGGACGGTACGCCGCCGACGCCGCGCTGCGCCCGCCGCGCCCCAGGAGCGACGGGGGCGGCAGGCCCACCGCCGGGTTCGAGGGCACCCGGCTGACCGTGCACTCCCACGAGGACGGCCGGATCGCCGTCACCCGCTCCCTCGCCGCCCGGCTGCCCGGCGTCTACGGTCTGACCGGACGCGGCGTCCACGCCGTCGTCGGGCCGGTGCTGGAGGAGGCCACGGCGGCGGAGCCCCGCCCGCACGCCGTCCTGCGGGAGCTGCGGCGCGTCGACCGCGGCCGGCTGAGCATCGGCGGCACCGTCCACCTCACCCCGCAGGTGTACATCGGCAACCCGGGCGAAGCCCTCGGTGTGGAGTACACCGACGTCGAGATCCCCGGGGAGCTCGGCCCGCTGCCCGCGTGGTTCGTACCCGGCGACCGCAGCGCCTGGGTGATCACCGTGCACGGCCTCGGCGCCACCCGCGAGCACCCCCTCACGCTGCTCCCGTTCTACCGGAGCCACAGCCTTCCGGTGCTCGACATCGCCTACCGGGGCGACGCGGGAGCGCCCCCCTCGCTCGACGGCATCGGCCACCTGGGCAACTCCGAGTGGCGGGACCTGGACGCCGCGATCCGCTACGCCGTCCAGCACGGTGCCCGGCGGGTGATCCTGCACGGCTGGTCCAGCGGCGCCACCATGGCCCTGCACGCGGCTGCGAACTCGCCGCTGCGGGAGCGCGTGGCCGGTCTCGTGCTGGACTCTCCCGTACTGGATTGGCGGCATACCGTGCGCGCGCTGGCGGCCTCCCGGGGCACGCCCAGAGCGCTGCTGCCGCTCGTCGTGCGCGCCGTGCAGGGGCGCGCCGGCCTGCCCGAGGGGCGCGACGCCGCACTGGTCGACCCGGCGAAGCTGGCCGTACCCACGCTGCTGCTGCACGGTCCCGCCGACACCATCGCCCCCTGGGAGGGCTCCCGGGCGCTGGCCGCACACCGCAGGCAACTCGTCTCCCTGCACAAGATCCCGCACGCCCCGCACGCCGCCATGTGGAACGCGGACCCGCACGGCTACGAGGAGAAACTGCGCCGCTTCCTCACGCCTTTCATGTGAACGCGCCCTTCATGTGCAGCAGTCACGTCATATGAAGCAGTGTCACGCTGAGCCCCTTTCAACAGCCCGCGCACACCCGTCAGCAGAGACCGAACGACCGGAATCGGCACCCCAGGTTTGGGTTTCAACGGCACAGCGTGAAGACTGCTCCTGTGACGACGTCCCGTACTCCGGGGGACAACCGGCTCCGCCTCGTTCCCCGACAGCCCGTCGCCGCCGCTCGGCGTACTGTGACGACCAGGCGCTCCGCCAGGACGCCACCGCCCCCGGACGGTGTGCTGCCCCGCGACCAGCTTGCCCGGTATGCGCGTGCCTGCCTCGCCGACGCCGTCCGCGTGGCCCGCTGGGCGGCCGAGACCGGCTGCTCCCCGCAGCCGGGCCCGGAGGCCGAACGAGCGGCCGAAGCGCTGCGGATGGCGGTCCCGCTGGTGCGCACGCACTGGGACCGGGCCAAGCTGGCCGGCCTGATCGAACTCCATGGCGACACCGCCCGCGCGGGATGGCGGCTACGTGCCTGGGACCGTGACGACAGTGCCGTGCTGCGGGGCTGGGTCGCGCTGTTCGACGCCTGGTCGCTGGCCCACCCCGCGCCGCTGGCGCACGAGCAGAGCCTGGTCGCCGAGATCGTCGAGGCGGTGCCCCAGTTCCTGTCCGTGATGCACCTGTCCGGCGGCCCCGTCACCTTCTCCCTGCTGCACGACCTGCTCGCCCAGCGCATCGCCGAGCTGCGGGCCGAACGGGACACCAGTCAGCACGGGGCCACTCGCGCGATGGTCGGCGTCGCCCTGCCAGGACTGCTCGACTGGGCGCTGGACGGGCTCAGCGCCGTGGGGGCGCTGACCCGCTGCCCCGACGAGGAACCCGCCGGGGAGCCCGGCGTACGGCAGGGCTCCGCCGTCCTCACACCGCTCGGCAACTGGGCGGTGTGGACCAAGCTGGAGCAGATCTGCGTCGCGGCGCAGAGCCCGGCCGGCAACATCGAGCAGTCGGCCGAGGAGATGCTGCGCGGCTGCGCCCGGATGACCCCGGGCCCCGCCCGTGACGAGTACCGCGCCTGGCTCGCCGCGCGCCCCACCGGACCGGCCGTCACCGAACTGCTGGAGGCCGCCCGGGGCGATGACGCGCTCATCAGGGGGCTGGCCTTCGAGGCCCTGCGGGTGGTGGGAGCACCGGCCGAGGAGGCCGTGCAGGAGGCCGCGAACGAGCCCACCCTGCGGCCCTACGCGCTGCTGTGGCTGGCCGAGCAGGCGGGTACGGACCCGGAGGACCTGGCCGGGGGCGCACCCGGCGTGCTCACCCGGCAGGAGGCGACCTGGCTCTGGGTCGACACCGCGGCAGCCGTCACCGACCACGGCGAGGAGCGGCTCCTGGTCGACCACCTGGGCACCGCCGTGCAGGGTTCGGTGCCCAAGCTGCTGGAGGACGTGCGCGCGACCGGTCATCCGCGCACCGTGCAGGTCCTCGTCGCGCTCGCCGCCGCACACCCGGACCCCGCGCTGGCCAAGGCCGTGCGACGGGCCGCCTTCCAGGTGCACACCGGAGGAGGGTGACCCCGGAGCGTGGCGGGGGCGGCGCGGTGGCGCGCGGCGGCCCCCGGCCGCCCGGCATCCGGGGTTTCCGGCGGCCCGGCACCGGCCGCATGCCGAAAAAGCGTTTGCGTCGCGCCGGTAGACTGGTTCTCATGCCTCATCTCCTCGTGCATTAGGCGTGCGTACGCCGCTTCCGCACTTCTTTCCGTACGCACGTCCACAGTCCTGCCTTGGAGTCCCCCAGTGATCACCGCCACCGGTCTTGAGCTGCGCGTCGGAGCCCGCGTCCTCATCGAGTCGGCCACCTTCCGCGTCGCCAAGGGCGACCGCATCGGCCTGGTGGGCCGCAACGGCGCCGGGAAGACCACCCTCACCAAGTGCCTCGCGGGCGAGGGCACGCCCACCGCGGGCACCATCACCAGCAGCGGTGAGGTCGGCTATCTCCCGCAGGATCCGCGCACCGGCGACCTCGACGTGCTCGCCCGCGACCGCATCCTCTCCGCGCGGGGCCTGGACGCGGTGCTGCGCAAGATGCAGGAGAACGAGGAGCGCATCGCGAACGGCAAGGGCGCCACTCGCGAGAAGGCGATGAAGAAGTACGAGCGCCTGGAGACGGAGTTCCTCACCAAGGGCGGCTACGCGGCCGAGGCGGAGGCCGCCACCATCGCCGCCAGCCTGGGCCTGCCCGACCGGGTGCTCGGGCAGCCGCTGCACACCCTCTCCGGCGGCCAGCGCCGCCGCGTCGAGCTGGCCCGCATCCTCTTCTCCGACGCCGACACCCTGCTGCTCGACGAGCCGACCAACCACCTGGACGCCGACTCCGTCGTCTGGCTGCGCGACTTCCTCAAGACCTACCGCGGCGGTCTGATCGTCATCTCCCACGACGTGGACCTCATGGAGACGGCGGTCAACAAGGTGTTCTACCTGGACGCCAACCGGTCGGCCATCGACATCTACAACATGGGCTGGAAGCAGTACCTCACCCAGCGTGAGGACGATGAGAAGCGGCGCCGCCGGGAGCGGGCCAACGCCGAGAAGAAGGCGGCCGCCCTCAACTCGCAGGCCGACAAGATGCGCGCCAAGGCCACCAAGGCCGTCGCCGCCAAGAACATGGCCCGCCGCGCCGAGAAGCTGCTGTCCGGGCTGGAGGGCGAGCGCCAGGACGACAAGGTCGCCAAGCTGCGCTTCCCCGACCCGGCGCCCTGCGGCAGGACCCCGCTGATGGCCGAGGACCTGTCCAAGTCCTACGGCTCGCTGGAGATCTTCACCGGCGTCGATCTGGCCATCGACCGGGGCTCCCGCGTCGTCATCCTGGGCCTCAACGGCGCGGGCAAGACGACGCTGCTGCGGCTGCTGGCCGGTGTCGAGGAGCCCGACACCGGCAAGGTCGTCCCCGGCCATGGCCTCAAGCTCGGCTACTACGCGCAGGAGCACGAGACGCTGGACCCGGCCCGCACGGTGCTGGAGAACATGCGTTCGTCGGCGCCCGACATGGACCTGGTGGCCATCCGCAAGACGCTGGGCTCCTTCCTCTTCTCCGGGGACGACGTCGACAAGCCCGCCGGGGTGCTCTCCGGCGGTGAGAAGACCCGGTTGGCCCTGGCCACGCTGGTCGTCTCCTCGGCCAACGTGCTGCTGCTGGACGAGCCGACCAACAACCTGGACCCGGCCAGCCGCGAGGAGATCCTGGGCGCCCTGCACACCTTCACCGGGGCCGTCGTGCTGGTCACCCACGACGAGGGCGCCGTCGAGGCGCTCCAGCCGGAGCGCATCATCATGCTGCCGGACGGCGTCGAGGACCTGTGGGGCGAGGAGTACGCGGACCTCGTCGCCCTTGCTTGATCCATTCGGGATGGATCATTCGGCCGACGGTTGATCCTTCATCTGAGTGAGAGCGGCTCGTACCTCGGCGCGGCCTCCCGGCCGCGCCGAGTCTGCGTGGCAGCAGCCGCCCACGTGCCGTCCCCCTTCCCGGCAGGCGGCGCTGACCTGCCGGTTTGCCCGTCGAGTCGGTTCGCATCGCGGCATGCACGTGCATCTGCATGGAGCCGGAATCTGTTGTCCTCCGGCATCCATGGCGTGCACAAGTTCCCGAGCCGCTCGTGAAGACCTTGCCGAATGGGTGGCCAGAAGTGAGGGGAGGGGTGATCATGAGAGTCACAGAGCGCACTTCCCACGAGGAGGCACGGGTGGCCGAGACTCTGAAGAAGGGCAGCCGGGTGACCGGCGCCGCGCGCGAGAAGCTCGCGGCAGACCTCAAGAAAAAGTACGACTCCGGAGCGAGCATCAGGGCGCTGGCCGAAGAGACGGGCCGTTCCTACGGGTTTGTGCACCGGATGCTCAGCGAGTCGGGTGTAACCCTGCGCGGACGCGGTGGAGCGACACGAGGCAAGAAGTCCAGCTCCTCCTGAGGAGGCTTTCGGGCGTTCCCTCCGGTGGTTACTCTTCGGTTGACCATACTGCTGGGTAACCACCGGAGGAACCTCGATGACCCTGCTCAACCAGGACGGCGTACATGTCGCCGCCGACGGTGAGGTGGCCACGGTCACCCTCGCCAATCCGGCCAAGCGCAACGCGCAGACGCCTGCCATGTGGCGGGCGCTGGCCGAGGCGGGACGCGTACTGCCGGGAACGGTCCGGGTCGTCGTCCTGCGCGGCGAGGGCAAATCCTTCTCCGCCGGGCTCGACCGCCAGGCGTTCGAACCCGAGGGCTTCGAGGGCGAGCGGTCCTTCCTGGAACTGGCGCGCGACACCGACGAGGAACTGGACGCCGCCATCGCGGAGTACCAGCAGGCGTTCACCTGGTGGCGCCGCACCGATCTCATCAGCATCGCGGCCGTCCAGGGCCACGCCATCGGCGCCGGCTTCCAGCTCGCGCTCGCCTGCGATCTGCGGGTGTGCGCGCAGGACGTGCAGTTCGCCATGCGCGAGACCAGCCTCGGGCTGGTCCCCGATCTGACCGGCACCCACCCACTGGTGGGCCTTGTCGGCTACGCGCGCGCCCTGGAGATATGTGCCACCGGCCGGTTCGTCCACGCCGAGGAGGCCGAGCGCGTCGGGCTCGCCAACCTGGTCGTCGCCGCCGACGAACTGGACGCCGCGGTCACCGATCTGACCGCGGCCCTCCTCGCCGCGCCCCGCAACGCCGTGGTCGAGACCAAGGCACTGCTCGCCGGAGCGGGGTCGCGCACCTACGAGGAACAGCGGGCCGCCGAACGGGCCGCCCAGGCGCGTCGCCTCCGCGACCTGGCGGGGCTCGGCGAATAGGCCGTCCGCCACCCTCCCGCCGCGGCGAACGGGACGCCCGCCGCCACGCTCGGCGATCCTGGCGCCTCGCGGGAGCCCTCACACCCGGTCGACGGCGGTCACCAGCACGGCGACGGTCACCTGGTCGGCGGCAC
>NZ_JAGPXJ010000073.1:0-39935 GCF_018070605.1 Streptomyces sp. B15 | reverse complement strand
AGCCGGGACGACTCTCCTGCCCGCCACCGACCGCGGCCGGATCCAGCACATCATGACGGCGGGCGCCGGAGTCCTGCGCAGCGCGCACTCCCTCACCCGCGCGGCGGACCGACTGGCAGCCCTGACCGCCACAGCGGCCGAGAAGCACCCCGAGCCGGGTGTCGACACCTGGGAGACGGCCAATCTCCACCTGGTCGCGCAGGTGCTGGTGGCGGCGGCCCTCCGCCGCGAGGAGACCAGGGGCTGCCACTGGCGCGAGGACCACCCCGGCCGCGACGACGCCGTGTGGCGCCGCCACATCATCGTCGCCCTGGACGGCGCGGCGCGCCCCGACGCCCAGTTCACCCTCCGTACGACCCAGACGACCGGCTTCCCCGCGGTCGTCGCCCCGCCCAAGGAGCAACAGTGACCGACGACCTCCCCCTCCTCCAGATCGGCAGGGGCCCCTCGGCACCGTCCGAGTCAGGTGGCTGCGGCGACGGCTGCGGCTGCTCGTCCGAGCCCGGCCCGGACGACCTGGACCCGCTGGAGTGCGGTCTCGACCCCGACCTGGCCCAGCTGCTGAGCGACGCGGGCCTGGACCCGGTGCAGGTCGAGGACATCGCGCATCTGGCGGTCGAGGAGGATCTCGACCGCGGCGTGGACGTCACCAGCGTCGCCACCATCCCGGAGGACGCCGTCGCCACGGGCGACTTCACCGCGCGTCAGGACGGTACCGTCGCGGGGCTCCGCGTCGCCGAGGCCGTCCTGTCCGTCGTGTGCACCGACGAGTTCGAGGTGGAGCGGCACGCGCTGGACGGCGACCGGGTGACCGCGGGCCAGCGGCTGCTGACCGTCCGCACCCGCACCCGGGACCTGCTCACGGCCGAGCGCAGCGCGCTCAATCTGCTGTGCCACCTCTCCGGCATCGCGACCGCCACCCGCGCCTGGGCGGACGCGCTGGAGGGTACGAAGGCGCAGGTGCGCGACACCCGCAAGACGGCGCCGGGGCTGCGCGCGCTGGAGAAGTTCGCGGTGCGCTGCGGCGGCGGCATCAACCACCGGATGTCGCTGTCGGACGCGGCGCTCATCAAGGACAACCATGTGATCGCGGCGGGCGGGGTCGCCGAGGCGTTCGCGCGGGTGCGCGCCGAGTTCCCGGACATCCCCATCGAGGTGGAGGTCGACAGCCTCGACCAGATCCCGCCGGTGCTGGACCAGGGCGCTGAGCTGCTGCTGCTGGACAACTTCACGCCGGGCATGACCGCCGAGGCGGTCACCCTGGTCGCGGGCCGTGCACGGCTGGAGTCCTCCGGGCGCCTCACCCTGGCCAACGCCGCCGAATACGCGGCCACCGGCGTCGACTTCCTCGCCGTCGGAGCGCTCACCCACTCGGCGCCGATCCTCGACATCGGCCTGGACCTGCGAGAGGAGCAGCCCTGATGCTGCTCACCATCGACGTGGGCAACACCCACACCGTGCTGGGCCTGTTCGACGGTGAGGAGATCGTCGAGCACTGGCGCATCGCGACGGAGGCGCGTCGTACGGCGGACGAACTGGCCGTGCTGCTGCACGGGTTGATGGGGATGCATCCGCTGCTCGGCGAGGAGCTGGGCGACAACATCGAGGGCATCGCCATCTGTTCGACCGTCCCCTCCGTGCTGCACGAGCTGCGCGAGGTGACCCGGCGCTACTACGGCGACATTCCGGCGGTGCTGGTCGAGCCCGGGGTCAAGACGGGCGTGCCGATCCTGATGGACAACCCGAAAGAGGTCGGCGCCGACCGGATCATCAACGCGCTGGCCGCGGTCGAGCTGTACGGCGGCCCGTGCGTGGTGGTCGACTTCGGTACGGCCACCACGTTCGACGCGGTCTCGGCGCGCGGTGAGTACGTCGGCGGCGTCATCGCCCCCGGCATCGAGATCTCGGTGGACGCGCTGGGTGTGCGTGGCGCACAGCTCCGCAAGATCGAGATCGCCCGGCCGCGGAGCGTGATCGGCAAGAACACCGTCGAGGCGATGCAGGCGGGCATCGTCTACGGCTTCGCCGGCCAGGTAGACGGAGTCGTGAACCGGATGGCGGCCGAACTGGCGGACGATCCGGAGGACGTCACCGTCATCGCGACCGGCGGACTCGCCCCCATGGTGCTGGGCGAGTCGACGGTGATCGACGAGCACGAGCCGTGGCTGACGCTGATCGGGCTGCGCCTGGTGTACGAGCGCAACATCGACCGGGGCTGACGGGGCTGACGGGGTCGGTGGTGTCGGCCGGGTCGGTGGTTCCGTCGGCGGTTTCGGCGGCCTGGAGGGCGCCACGCCGTGAATCGGGCGATAAGCACATTTAGCTCTTGTGTCCTCTATCGTCGCCTCATGCCCACGCCATACGGTTCCCGAGGCGGCGTGGCGTTCGGCCCGCACGAGCTGCGTGTGCTCGGCGGCGCTCTCGCCATCGCCCTCCAGTCCGACCCCGCGCCCGAGCAGGCCCGGGAGTATCTGCGGCTCGCCCAGGCCGTGGACGAGACGGTCCGTGAGGGTGCCCGGCTGCGTTCTTTCGTGCGGGCGGACCTCGCCCGCTACCGCGCGGCGCTGCCGGGTGCCGCCGCCGGCTATCTGGACCAGCTGGAGGCGGCCCTCGCCACCGGCTACCTCCCCGTACCCGCCGACCTGTCCGCGCTCCGCGCCCTGGCCGCCCAGCCGGCGGGCGCCCGGGAGCGGGCCCGCCGCGAGGACCTGCTCCGGCGCGCCGAGGCGGCCCGCATCCCCCGGGGCCGCCGACCCCGCGACGACTCCGCCGCCCCCCTCCCGGGTGTCCGGATCCCGGCCGGGAGGGCGTCGGAGGAGGACGAGCAGGGCGACGACGGGCCCGAGCCGGCGCCGCAGCGGCAGGGGAAGCCGTCGCCCGGCCCCGCGAAGCCCGGCCCGGCCAAGCGCCCCGGCTCCCCGGAGCCTGCCGCGCCCTCCCGGCCGGTGCCCACCCCGGCCGAGGTCTTCCCGCCCCGCCGCCGCCAGTCCCCGCCCACGCCTCCGTCCGAGCCGCCTCCCGGGGAGACGGACACGGAGCAATCGGCGCCCGGCCCGCGGCACCTCTCCGTCCCCGCCTGACCGCTCCGCCCGATCCGCCCCCGCGCGGCAGCGCCGCCGCCCGGCCCCCGCCGGTACGGTGCCGGGCGGACCCGCCCGGCAGGGGGGCCCGTAAGGCGTGCGGGCCCGGCGTTACCCTGGGGGTCCGTCCACCGAGGAGGCCCAGTCATGGACTACGTCGCCGCACTCACCCCGCCGCTCGTGATGGCAGTGGCATTCACGGCGCTCATCGTGACGATCGTCAGGACCCAGGGCGGCGCCAACAAGGCCAAGGAGGACGGCATCGTGAACGCCGCCGTCTCGCGCGGTGAGGTCGCCCGCCAGAAGCGCCGGAACTGAACCGGCGCCGGCGTCGGCGCCGACGGCCGATGCCGAACCGGTGCCGGGTCGCGGCCGTCTCCGGCCGACCCCGCCCGCCTTCCGGGTAATTCCCTCGATTCGGACATTTTCCACTATTATTCTTCTGTGCCGAGGCCATTGGGAGAGCTGGAAGACGCCGTGATGACCCGGGTATGGCGCTGGAACCGCCCGGTCACTGTGCGGGAAGTCCTCGAAGATCTCCAGAACGAACGCACCGTCGCGTACACGACGGTGATGACCGTAATGGACAACCTGCGCCAGAAGGGCTGGCTGAGGCGGGATCAAGAAGGCCGCGCCTATCGATATGCGGCTGTCTCCACCCGGGCCGCATACTCGGCGGCTCTCATGCACGAGGCATGGTCGGCGAGCGACAACCCCGCCGCCGCTCTTGTCGACTTCTTCGGGATGATGTCGCCGGAACAGGTCGATGTGCTCCGCAACGCCTTGCGCGTCGTACATCTGAACGGTGCGCATCTCGATCCCCCCGCTGCGGGCGGCGAGGGCGAGGGTCGATAGCGTCCGTTCATGGCAGAACGCGCACCGCTATCCCAGGTCACCATCCGAAGGGCACGTACGGCCGATGTCCCGGCGGTGCGCCGCCTCATCGACTCCTACTCGCGCGACCGCATCCTGCTCGACAAAGCCACCGTGACCCTTTACGAGGACATCCAGGAGTTCTGGGTGGCCGAACGGGATGCGGACGCGGAAGTCGTCGGATGCGGCGCGCTGCACGTCATGTGGGAAGATCTCGCGGAGGTCAGGACCCTGGCGGTGGACCCTTCCCAGCGCGGAACCGGCGTAGGTCATCTGCTGCTGGAGAAGCTGTTGCGCACCGCCCGGTGGATCGGGGTGCGGCGCATTTTCTGTCTCACCTTCGAAGTCGACTTCTTCGCCAAGCACGGCTTCACGGAGATCGGCGAGACTCCGGTGGACGGGGATGTCTACAGCGAGCTGCTGCGTTCCCCCGACGAGGGCGTGGCCGAGTTCCTCGGTCTCGAACGAGTGAAGCCCAACACCTTGGGTAACAGCCGCATGCTGCTGCATCTGTGAACCGTGGACGGTACGCCGCCACTATGTCCGAAAGATCCCGCCAATCCCAGCGGAGTCGCGGAGCAAACTCAGCACAGGGTTTGTGTTTCTCCGGAAAAAGCGGTTTGCTTTCCACGTCGGTATCTGTAATCCGTTATCCAAGGACGAATGGGAGTAGCAGGTGGCACAGAAGGTTCAGGTTCTTCTTGTCGACGACCTCGACGGCGGCGAGGCGGACGAGACGGTGACGTTCGCGCTGGACGGTAAGTCCTACGAGATCGACCTCACCACCGCTAATGCGGACAAGCTCCGTTCCGCTCTTGAGCCCTATCTGAAGAACGGCCGGCGTACCGGTGGCCGTTCCTCGCGCGGAAAGGGCAGCCGCTCCGGCTCCGCTTCCGGCAGCAGCCAGGACACCGCGAAGATCCGCGCGTGGGCCAAGGAGCAGGGTTACGAGGTCAATGACCGCGGTCGTGTTCCGGCCAGCATTCGCGAGGCGTACGAGAAGGCCAACGGCTGACGCATTCCGGCCCAGCGGCCGACTCCGACCCCGAAGGCCGTCCCGGTTCGGGAGGCCCCCGTGCGGCGGCCTCCCCCAGGGACCCCGGCCCAGCCGCCGCCGCCCTCCTTGTCACACATTGTTGATGATCGTTACCCGCCGTGCTCGCGCTACGGTTTCCCCGGGAGGGCCGCCCGCCTGTTCGCCCTCAGCGGATGTGGGGCGCCGTATCCGGCGGATGCCGCATGGATTGTCACTGCGAGCGGGTAAGAAGGCTCTGACAGCCAGGAAGCCCCAGGTGGCAGGGGCGGAGCGGGGGTGCTCGGTGACAGGTGTCGCCGCACGGCGCATGTGTCGGTGCGGGGGTGTTCGCCTTCGGCGTAGTGGATCCAGGTGAATACGCCTGGCCTGCGGGAACATCGTCTCGCACCATCGGGTTGGAACTGGTGTCGGCTGTCCGGGGCAGGAGGCGCATGATCGACCGGGTCGACCGGGCCGCAGTCGGCAGTTGGAATGAGCGGTCCCCCGTTGCGGGACTAAGCTGCGGAAGGACAGCGAGGGGAGCGTCCCCTCACTGCCTGACCGCTCTGAGGAGCGATTAACGATGTTCGAGAGGTTCACCGACCGCGCGCGGCGGGTTGTCGTCCTGGCTCAGGAAGAAGCCCGGATGCTCAACCACAACTACATCGGCACCGAGCACATCCTTCTGGGCCTGATCCACGAGGGTGAGGGTGTCGCCGCTAAGGCACTGGAGAGCCTCGGGATCTCGCTTGAGGCTGTCCGCCAGCAGGTGGAGGAGATCATCGGACAGGGCCAGCAGGCGCCGTCCGGCCACATCCCCTTCACTCCTCGTGCCAAGAAGGTGCTGGAGCTGTCGCTCCGCGAGGCCCTTCAGCTCGGCCACAACTACATCGGTACCGAGCACATTCTGCTGGGGCTGATCCGCGAGGGCGAGGGCGTCGCAGCCCAGGTTCTCGTGAAGCTCGGCGCTGACCTGAACCGGGTTCGCCAGCAGGTGATCCAGCTCCTGTCCGGTTACTCCGGTGGCAAGGAAGCCGCCACGGCCGGCGGACCCGCCGAGGGCACGCCGTCCACGTCGCTCGTCCTGGACCAGTTCGGCCGCAACCTCACGCAGGCTGCCCGCGAGTCCAAGCTCGACCCGGTCATCGGGCGCGAGAAGGAGATCGAGCGGGTCATGCAGGTCCTGTCCCGCCGTACGAAGAACAACCCCGTGCTCATCGGTGAGCCCGGCGTCGGCAAGACCGCCGTCGTCGAGGGGCTGGCGCAGGCCATCGTCAAGGGCGAGGTGCCCGAGACCCTCAAGGACAAGCACCTCTACACCCTCGACCTGGGCGCGCTGGTCGCCGGCTCCCGCTACCGCGGTGACTTCGAGGAGCGCCTGAAGAAGGTGCTCAAGGAGATCCGTACGCGCGGCGACATCATCCTGTTCATCGACGAGCTGCACACTCTGGTCGGCGCGGGCGCCGCCGAGGGCGCCATCGACGCGGCGAGCATCCTCAAGCCGATGCTGGCCCGCGGCGAGCTGCAGACCATCGGTGCCACGACGCTGGACGAGTACCGCAAGTACCTGGAGAAGGACGCGGCCCTCGAGCGCCGCTTCCAGCCCATCCAGGTCGCGGAGCCGTCGCTGCCCCACACCATCGAGATCCTCAAGGGCCTGCGCGACCGGTACGAGGCGCACCACCGCGTCTCCATCACCGACGCCGCTCTGGTCGGTGCGGCCACGCTGGCCGACCGCTACATCTCGGACCGCTACCTGCCCGACAAGGCGATCGACCTGATCGACGAGGCGGGCTCGCGGATGCGCATCCGCCGGATGACCGCTCCGCCGGACCTGCGCGAGTTCGACGAGAAGATCGCGAACGTGCGCCGGGACAAGGAGTCGGCGATCGACTCGCAGGACTTCGAGAAGGCCGCCTCTCTCCGTGACACGGAGAAGCAGCTGCTGGCCGAGAAGGCCAAGCGGGAGAAGGAGTGGAAGGCCGGCGACATGGATGTCGTCGCCGAGGTGGACGAGGAGCTGATCGCCGAGGTTCTGGCGACGGCCACCGGCATCCCGGTCTTCAAGCTCACCGAGGAGGAGTCCAGCAGGCTCCTGCGCATGGAGGACGAGCTGCACAAGCGCGTCATCGGCCAGGAGGACGCCATCAAGGCGCTCTCCCAGGCCATCCGGCGCACCCGTGCCGGTCTGAAGGACCCCAAGCGGCCCGGTGGCTCGTTCATCTTCGCCGGCCCCTCCGGCGTGGGTAAGACCGAGCTGTCCAAGACGCTGGCCGAGTTCCTGTTCGGGGACGAGGAAGCACTGATCTCCCTCGACATGTCGGAGTTCGGCGAGAAGCACACCGTCTCGCGGCTCTTCGGCTCCCCGCCCGGCTACGTCGGCTACGAGGAGGGTGGTCAGCTCACCGAGAAGGTGCGCCGCAAGCCGTTCTCCGTCGTCCTGTTCGACGAGGTCGAGAAGGCGCACCCGGACATCTTCAACTCCCTGCTGCAGATCCTGGAGGACGGTCGGCTGACCGACTCCCAGGGCCGGGTCGTGGACTTCAAGAACACGGTCATCATCATGACGACCAACCTCGGCACCCGGGACATCTCCAAGGGCTTCAACCTCGGCTTCGCCGGCCAGGGTGACGTCAAGGCCGGGTACGAGCGGATGAAGGCGAAGGTCAACGACGAGCTCAAGCAGCACTTCCGGCCCGAGTTCCTCAACCGTGTCGACGACACCGTCGTCTTCCACCAGCTGACGCAGGACGACATCATCCGCATCGTCGACCTGATGCTCTCGCAGGTGGACGAGCGGCTGAAGGACCGGGACATGGGCATCGAGCTCAGCACCGACGCCAAGGAACTGCTCGCCAAGAAGGGCTACGACCCCGTGATGGGTGCCCGGCCGCTGCGCCGGACCATCCAGCGCGAGATCGAGGACGTGCTGTCGGAGAAGATCCTCTTCGGCGATCTGCGGCCCGGTCACATCGTGGTCGTCGACACCGAGGGTGAGGGCGAGACCAAGTCCTTCACCTTCCGCGGCGAGGAGAAGTCCGCCCTTCCGGACGCGCCTCCGGTGGAGTCCGCCGCAGGCGGCGGCCCCAACCTGAGCAAGGAGGCGTGACCGGCCCGACGGCCTGAGCGCTGCACAGCCCGAGAGGGACCGACCCGCAGCGGGTCGGTCCCTCTCGCGCTGTGCGGGCGTCCTGCGGCGACCGTGGGCCGGGTCACGCCAGGATGCGCACGCCGTCCGGCACGCCGTTCACGCGCGGCAGCCGCGGGTTGACCCGCAGTGTCGTCAGCTGGGGGAAGGCGGCGAGCCACCCCATCGGTACGCCGAGGTCGTAGGCGAGCCACAGATGGGTGAGCTGATCGTGCACCAGCCCCTCCAGCAGTTCGTCGGGGGTGAAGGGGCCGACGATCTGCACCCGCGCCCTCCCGCCCAGCTTCCGCAGCGCGGCCAGCTCGAACCGGTCGGAGACGGGGTAGTAGAGCCCCTCGGGGTCGAGGTGGGCGATGATCTCCTCGGCGTACCGGTCGGTGTCGAAGTTCCGCCATCCCCGCGCCAGCTCGGCACGCAGCTCCAGCGACGCCCGGTTCCGCAGCTGGGCGAGGTAGTGGATGGCCGCGTCGTCGTTGATCCGGGTGACGGTCACGGCGAGCCGGTGCGCTTCCTTGTCCGAGACGCTGCTGGGCTCGGGCAGCATCTCCAGCACTATGGGGCCCACCCAGCCCAGGCTGCGAGCGCCCTCCAGGGTGGTGGGCCGCACCATATGGCGGGTCTCGCGCCGGATGCGGGCGTGGGTGTCCGGGTCGAGCTCCGTCACATGCTCCAGGCAGGCGGCCGCCAGCAGCCGACGCCGGTTGCGCTGCATGCCCTTGCGGCCGGGTGCGAGCAGCCCGCCCAGCAGCCGTGCGCACTCGGCGGGGCGCGCGTGAGCGACGGCCATGCGGATGACTTCCTCCCACTCGGCCTCGTGCGCGTGGTCCAGCAGCATGTCGAAGGCGCCCTGCTCGACGGCTTCCTTGGCGGCCAGGTAGTCCTGCACGGTGCGGTGGACGAACTCGATGGAACGGTCCGACTGCTCGCGCAGCAGTCCGGTGCGCAGCAGCAGATGGTTGAAGATGTCCTCCGGGCGGCCCTGGCCCGCGGTGGAGGGGATGGCCGGCAGATGCCGGGATATCTCCTCCAACGCCTCATCCATGGTCAGCTCGGCCCGCCGGTCGACCAGCATCCGGTACGCCAGCTTGCGCAGCAGCCGCTCCCGCGCGCCACGGCGCAGCTTGACCGCGTCGGCATACAGCACCCGGCGCTCCGGGTCGCGCCGCTGCAGCAGCATCTCCATGGCGGCCTCGTACAGCTCCTTGCGGCCCTGCGGCAGGGAGCCCGACCGGTCTCGGTTCAGTGCGCAGATCAGGCCGCACATCAGCGGGTTGGTCGCCAGTCCGCGCAGTTCCCGGTAGAGGGGGATGGAGGACAGCAGCTGGTCGCGGTACTCGGCCAGCCGCTGGTGGTCCTTGCCCTCGTCGTCGGCGGCGGCCGTGTGCCAGGCGGTGATGAAGGCCGCGACCTGGTCTCGGCTCATGGGGGCCAGCGCCAGCTCGTCGAAGCCCTCGTCGGCCAGCCAGTTGGGCTCCACCGCCGAGGGCCGCGCGGTGACCAGGCAGAAGTTGCCCGAGTAGATCCGCATGAGCCGGCGCAACTGGCCGCGCAGCGCCGCCCGCTCGGACTCGGGCACCTCGTCGATGCCGTCGACCAGCAGCAGCCCGCGCTCCTCGGTGAGCACCCGTGCCACCCAGCCGTCGGGCGCCTCGTCGGCGAGCGGATGGCGGACGGCCCGCAGGAAGTCCTCCGGAGAGGGAAAGCCCTCGCGCGCGAACCGGCGTACGGGCAGGACCAGCGGTATCCGGCCGCGCAGCGAGCTCAGTTCGGGCGGCAACGCGCCGCGCGCCGCGGAGACGGCGAGCCACTGCACCAGCGTCGTCTTCCCGGAGCCGGCGACACCGCGCAGCAGTACCCGCTCGTGGCCGCCCAGCGCCCGGTCGGCGGGGAGTACGGGCTCACCGCTGTCGCTGTGGTCCGCCCGCCGGTCCGGGCTGTCGAACTCGGCGCTGAGGCTGAGATAGGTGGCGTCCAGCGACCAGCTGTCCGGGGTGTTCGGGTTGGGCAGATCGATGCCGTAGATGGTCACACGGTTGTACTGCTCGGCAATGGATCGGGCGTAGCGCGCCTCGAACTCGGCGTCCACCGCGGAGGGCTGCGGACGGCCCCGTACGGCCTCCACATCGTTCAGATCGATCAATTGCCGTATCCGGTGGGCACGTTCCGGCATGCGGTCGGCGAGGACGGGGGAGCGGCGGATCAGATGGTGCAGCAGATGCAGGCAGACGGTGACCAGCAGCCGGTCGTGGAACCAGGCCGTGTCCGGACTCAGCTCCCGGTCCGCACCCGGCACCGCGGAGCGCAACTTGCGCGCGAAGTCCTGCGGCCCCAGCCGCACGGCTTGCACATCCGTGGTGTCCAACTCCCCGGTGATCCACAGCGTGCGGGAGAGTACGGCGGCGACCGGCTCCGCGTCCTCGGGAGGCAGCCGGTAGGCGAGCGCTGCCAGGCCCACCAGCTCTCGGGCGAGCGACAGCAGCGTCTCGTAGGACAGCGGCGGGTTCTCCCCGCGGAACGAGACGAGCCGCGCCAGTAGTTCTTCCTCGGCCTGCGCCCGGTCGGGTGTGGCCTCCACGGGCAGCAGGAGCTGGCAGACGAGCGGGTCGGCGATGGTCGAGGCGAGCCGGACGGCGGGGTCCATGCGTGGGGACTCCCTGGCGTTGGGCGACGGCAGCGGACGGGTGACGACGTGCTGACGGCTGTTGACGGCGGTCTGTTGACTGGTTGATGACCAGCGTAGGCCGTACGTGTGGCTCCGGTCACCCTGCGTTCGGGTCAGCCTCGGCGGGGTGGGGGAGTGACGGTGACTTCGATGTGAGAGGGGAGGGAGGTGAGGTCGATGGGGCCTTGGGGGCGGTGAAGAACGAGGTGCCGGAGACGCGGGAGCTCGGCCAGAGAGGCGAGATCGAGCGAGCCGGCGGGTTGGGTGAGTTGGAGTGTTTCCAGCGAAGGAAAGGTCTCCAGAAACGGCCGCATGCGAACCGGTCTCCCCTCGAGGGGCAGCAGCAGATGAATCAATCCGGTCAACCGCGCTCCGGATCTCCGCAGCTTGACGAGATGGTGCTGCTCGCAGGTGAGCTCCTGGAGACCGGGGAGTTCGGCCAGTTCCCTCCATTCCTCTTCCGAGAGCGCGTGCCGCACGTTGACGAGGTTCAGCGTCGTCAGCTTCCGGAGGGCCGAGATGCCTGCGATGCTGCTGGTGTCCTCGGGAAGCAGAAGAACCTCGAGTTCGGTGAGGGGGGCGAGCCGCGCCATCCGGGGACATGGCGTCCCTTCCCGCAGTCCCAGCCAGCGGAGCCCGGACAGCGCCTCGATCCCTTCCACGTGGTCAAGCGTCGTCACGTCCCACAGGTACAGCGTCGAGAAGGACAGGCCGGCCAGGGGCGAGAGGTCCGTCAACGGGCATGCGCGGATGTCGAGCTCTTCCAGATTCGGGAACGCCTGGATGAATCCCGTCTGGTCGAGACAGGGATTGCGGGCGAGGGCCAGCTCCACCAGTTGGTCGGGAGCGGGCTGGGATTCGAGGATCTCCCGCTCGGAAAACTCGCCTCTGATGCGCGAGGTCGACCGCTGTCCCAGCCTGCGCAGCCACGCAAGGTGCTCATGGGTGCTCGCGGTGACGCGCACATAACGCCGGTCGGGAAGGTGGGCAAGAATCTCCGTCGCATACGCGTCCGTGTCGAACCGGTCCCAGTGCCCTGCCAGTTGCTGGAGCACGGCTTGTGACGGGTGGTCGAGGAACCGCTTCAGCAGTACGAGCGCCGCGTCTGTACCCATCTGGGCGGCGGCGTGGGCGACGGCCACCGCCTCGACGTCGTCAAGGTCCTCAAGCCCCGACAGGAGATCCAGCACCACCCCGCCCAGCGGCACCAGCTCTTTCGCCTCATCGACGTTGCGCGGCGGAATCAGCTCTTTCGCCCGCTCCTCGACCTCCGCCCGTACCGCGGGGTCCAGCTTCGTGGCGTGCTCCAGGCAGGCCATCGCCAGCAGGTGCAGCCGCGTCCGGCACCCCGGATCCGCGTCCCCCCGCTCGACCAGCCCGCGCAGCAGCCGTGCCCGCTCATCGGGTCGGGCGTGGGCGACGGCCATCCGCACCACGTCCTCCCACTGGTCCAGGTGCGCGTTGCCCACCAGCACGCCGAAGTCGCGCTCCTCGACCGCCGCCTTGGCGCCCAGGTAGTCCTGGAAGGTGCGGTGGACGAAGTCGACCGCCCCGTGCCCCGGCTCGCGCAGCAGTCCGGAGCGGACCAGCAGAAAGCGGAAGATGTCTGCCGCAGAGCCCTGCTCGGCGACGTACGGCATCGCGGGCATCATCCGCTCCACCAGCTCCACCGCGTCACTCTGCGACATTTCCGAGCGGCCGTTGCGGATGAGCCAGTAGGCGAGCCTCTGCAACAGCTCGACCTGGGATTCCTCGTCCAGTTCGACGCCCTCTCCGGTGGCGAAGACGGCGCGCTCCCGGTCGCGCCTCTCCAGCAGCATGGACAGCGCGGCGTCGTACAGTGCCTTGCGGCCGCGGGGCAGGAAGCCGTGCCGTTCCCGGTGCAGCGCGCAGATCAGCCCGCACATCAGTGGATTGGTGGCCAGCAGGGACAGGTCGGGCCTGGTCCGTACGGCAGTACGCAGGGAGGCGGCCATCTCCTCGTCCGCCTCGGCCGCCGCGTGCCAGCGGGCGATGAACAGCTCGACGTCTGCGGGGCGCATGGGGGCGAGGGACAGCTCGGTGAAGTCGTCGCCGGCCAGCCAGTTCTCCTGTACGGCGGAGGGGCGCGAGGTCACCAGTACGAGGTTGTCCGGGTAGGCCAGCAGCAGGTCGCGCAGCCAGCCGTGGGTGCGGCTGCGCTCCTGCTCCGGCACCTCGTCGACGCCGTCGATCAGCAGTACGCCGCGTCCGGCAGCCAGCACGCGGTCGGCCCAGCCGCCGGGCTGGGCTCCGGCCAGCGGGCAGCCCACGGCGGCCAGGAAGTCGGCGGGCGGGGGCAGCGCCGCGCTGCCCCGCGTGAGGGTGCGCAGCGGCAGTACGAACGGCACCCGGCCGATCAGATGGGCAAGCCGTCCGGTCAGCTCGGACTGGCGAGCCGTCGTGACGGCGAGCCACTGCACGAGTGTGGTCTTCCCGGAGCCCGCGACCCCGCGCAGCAGTACCCGCTGATGCCCGGAGAGCGCCTGTTCGACGGGTTGCGCCTCCACGGCGCCGGAGCCGGCCGAGGCGCCTGCCGGGTCGTCGAACGGGCCGAAGCCGCGCTCGTCGGACGTCACCTCCAGACTCAGATAGGCCGTGTCCAGCGGCCACTCGCTCGCCTGCTGGATGTCGATGCCGTAGATGGTCAGGGTGCGGTGCTTGTTGGCGATGTAGCGCGCGTACTGCTGCTCGAACCCGGCGTCCTGCGCGGACTGGGAGGGCACGCGTTCGATGAGGACGTCGACGAGGGTGATCAGCTCGCCCAGCCTCCGGCTCTGCTCGACGAGGGTGCGGGCCACGAAGGTGGAGCGCTGGGTGAGGAAGTGCAGGATGTGCAGGCAGGCGGCCTCCAGGACGCGCTGGTAGAGCGCTTCCTCGGCGGGGGCGGCGTCCGGGTGCGGGTCGTGCATGGTGGCCTGCGCGTGCAGGGCGCGGGCGAAGTCGGTGTGGCCGAGGCTGACCGCCTCCACGTCGCTGAGGCCGATGTCGCCGAGCGCGTGCAGGGTGTCGGCCAGTCGGGCGGACGCGCGCTCGGCCTCCAGGGGCGAGGGCGCCTCGTGCGGGCCGAGATCCCGCACGGCGCGGTCGACCAGTTCGGCGGCGAGCTTGTCCAGCTCCCGCCGGCCCAGCTCGCGCCGCTCGCCCGTGAAGGAGACGAGCCGATTCACCCGTACCGGCCTGTCCACCAGCCCGGCGCCCGGACCCTCCCTCACGAACAGTCGTTTCACCAGCGGTGCCATCACGCTGGAGGCGATGCGCAGTCCGACGACCCCCGCGTCCATCCGTAACCCCCCGTTCGGCCTCAACTCCCCGCAGTACGGGGCCGCGTACGGCGAGCAAGCGTAGAGGGGCCCGCGGACCGCGTCGATGAGGGCCCCCTCCTGCTCCTCGGGGCGGCCCGGGTGAGCGGGGTCATATGAGCGGGGCCACTTCCGGCGCGGAGCGGCCGTGAGGTGCGGCACAGGGATTTCGGGGGGTACGAAGCGCGATAGGAGGTCCCGGGGCGCGTACGGCGTCGACAGGCGGGGTGGGGCCCCAGCTCGGAGCGCCGGGTGATGTGGGTCTCTCGTGTTACTACGGAGCTCTTTAGTAATAACAGTCCTTGATGTCCGTTTTCTGGCGGGTTACCAAGGGGGTCGCGTCCACATCGAGGCGCACTGAACCAACCCCCTTCCGGAGGTAGCACCCCTATGACGATGTCTAGGACCACCAAGCGCGCCAGGACCTACACCACGGCGCTGGCCGCCGGTCTCGGCGCGACGATGGCCCTGGGGGCCGGCACGGCTCTGGCCGCGGCGAAGGCCGATGCCGGCACGGCTCAGCACGACATCTTCGCGACCGGCACGGCGAGCAGCCTCGCCGAGTCCACGAAGGCCCAGGCCGACGCGCACCGCAAGGCCGCCGAGGCCGCCGCGAAGGCGAAGGAGCGCGCGGCCCAGAAGGCAGCCCGGGACGCCGAGCGCCTGCAGACCTCCTGGATCAAGCCGATCGACGGCAAGTACGAGCTGAGCGCCTCCTACGGCAAGGCCGGCGGGCGCTGGGCGCACAACCACTCCGGCCAGGACTTCGCCGTGAGCGTGGGCACCCCGGTCCAGGCCGTGCACAAGGGCACCGTCGTCAAGGCGGGTCCGAACGGCGCCGGCGACGGTCCGGCGTACGGCAACGCGATCGTCGTCCGGCACGACAACGGTGCGTACTCGCAGTACGCGCACCTGTCGCAGATCAACGTCAAGCCCGGTCAGCAGATCAAGACCGGCCAGACCATAGCCGAGTCCGGCAACACCGGTAACTCCTCGGGGCCGCACCTGCACTTCGAGATCCGCAAGGGTCCGAACTACGGCACGGCCGTCGACCCGCAGGCCGCCATGCGCGCCGTCGGCGTCACCTTCTGATCCACGACGCCACGACGTCTCTCGGCCCGCGCCACAGAGCGCTCCGGTTCAGGGGACGTACCGGAGTCGGC
The DNA here is from genome assembly GCF_018070605.1 of Streptomyces sp. B15. Lineage (NCBI taxonomy): Bacteria > Bacillati > Actinomycetota > Actinomycetes > Kitasatosporales > Streptomycetaceae > Streptomyces > Streptomyces sp. B15. The sequence continues at coordinate 24,674 of NZ_JAGPXJ010000073.1, read as the reverse complement.
AGCAGCGCCCGTCACTCGTGACGGGCGCTGCCCGTTTCCCGGCCCGGGGGCGTGTCGTCCGAGCCGTGGTGGGCCGCCGTGACCAGCTCCTGGGCGACCTCCAGGGCCGCCTTGCGCTTCTCCTCGGGGTCGGCCTTCGTCCCCTCCAGGGCGAAGAGCGACGAGTGCATGGTGAACAGGGCCGAGCTGCAGCGCACCTGGTCGGTGAGGGCGGCGTCCTCGTCCTTGATCAACCCGAGCAGGAGGAACATGCGCTCCTTCATCTGCTCGCCGATGGCCAGATCACGCATCGCGGCCTGGTTCTCGTGCATGAACCGTACGAGCGGGGTGGCGTTGCTGATGCACGCGCTGTAGCGGCCGAGGATCTCCAGCTTCGTCTCCAGCCGGGTCGGCTGGTGGGCCTTCGCCCAGGCGATCACCTCGTCGGCCGGGCCCAGCACCATGTCCTCGAACAGGCTGGTGACCAGGTCCTCCTTCGTTTTGAAGTGGTAGTACAGCGCGGCCTTGGTGACGCCGAGCTGCTCGGCGATCTCCCGGAGCGAGGTCTTCTCGTAACCGCGCTCAGCGAAGAGCTCCAAGGCGACGTCCTGGATGCGCTGACGGGTGTTTCCCCTGCTCATGCCGACCCCTTCAAAACTTACTTGACGCCCGGCTAGGGGCGCCCTAGCTTGGTCCATCGTACTGAACTAGCCGTGCGGCAAGTAAGTGGCAAGCAAAAGGGGAGTGGCCGCGCATGGGTGCCAGTGGCGCGACAAACCAGGCGGAGCGGGAAAAGGGGGACACCGAAGACGAGCAAGAGCCGAGCCCGGGTCAAGGGGGAGTCAAGGAGACGGCCGGGTCCGGCCCCGGCGCGGAAGCCGCCGGGCCGAAGCCGCGCAGCGTGCGCCTGGTCCTCTTCTCGCTGATGATCGCTGTCCTGCTCGCGATGTTGGACAACATGATCGTGGGCACGGCCATGCCGACGATCGTCGGTGAGCTCGGCGGTCTCGAACACCTCTCCTGGGTCGTCACCGCCTACACCCTCACCACGGCCGCCTCGACTCCGCTGTGGGGCAAGCTCGGCGACATGTTCGGGCGCAAGGGCGTCTTCCTCACCTCGATCGTCATCTTCCTCGTCGGGTCGATGACCTCCGGGGCGGCCCAGACGATGGGCCAGCTCATCGGCTTCCGCGCCCTCCAGGGGCTGGGTGCCGGCGGGCTGATGGTCGGCGCCATGGCGATCATGGGCGATCTGATCCCGCCCCGGGAGCGCGGCAAATACATGGGCATGATGGCCGGGGTGATGTCGCTTGCCATGATCGGGGGCCCGCTCGTCGGCGGCACCCTCACCGATCACCTCGGCTGGCGCTGGGCCTTCTACATCAACCTGCCGCTGGGCGCCGTCGCGCTCGCGATGGTCGGCACCGTGTTGCACCTGCCGAAGAAGCGCTCCCAAGGCCGTATCGACTACACCGGTGCCGTGCTGCTGACGGTGGGCATCACCGCCGCCGTGCTCGTCACCAGCTGGGGCGGCACGGAGTACGACTGGAACTCGTCCACCATCATCGGCATCGGGGCGCTCGCCGTGGCCGCGCTGACCGCCTTCCCCTTCGTCGAGCGCAGGGTGGCCGAGCCGATCCTGCCGCTGCGGGTCTTCCGCAGCGGCAACTTCTCACTGGTCGCCTTCATCGGCTTCCTGCTCGGCTTCGTGATGTTCGGCTCGATGACCTTCCTGCCGCTCTACCAGCAGAGCGTCCAGGGCGCCTCGGCCACCAACTCCGGGCTGCTCCTGCTGCCCGTCCTGCTGCCGATGATGGTGGTCTCCGTGGTCACCGGGCGCGCCACGACCAAGACGGGGAAGTACCGCATCTACCCCATCGTGGGCGGCGCGCTGATACCCGTGGGCCTCTTTCTGCTGGCGCAGATGGACGTCGGCACCAGCCGCCTGACCTCCGGCCTCTACATGGCGGTGCTCGGTGCGGGCATGGGCTTCCTGATGCAGCTGACCATGCTCATCGCGCAGAACAGCGTGGAGCTCAAGGACATGGGCGTCGCCTCGTCGACGACCACCCTGTTCCGCACCATCGGCGGCTCCTTCGGTGTCGCCCTGATGGGCACCATCTTCGCCACCCATGTGGAGGACTCCATGAAGGAGAGCGCCGCAGCGGCCGGCGACGCGGGTGGCGGACCCGCCGCCAAGCTCACCGAGGGCGGCGCCCAGCTCGACGCCGCCTCCCTCGAAAAGCTCCCGGAGCAGGTGCGGGAGGCTTATGAACACGCGGTCGTCAACGGCACCCACGCCGTCTTTCTGCTCGCGGCGGGGGTCACGGTGCTCGCCTTCGTCGCCGCCTGGTTCATCAAGGAGGTCCCGCTCAAGGACGCCGCAGCGCAGAAGTCGGCGGAGCCCGAGGAGGACGGAGTCCCCGCAGCGGGGTAGCGCTCCTCCCGTCGCCAGGGCGAGCAGGCCCGGGGTGGTGCGGGCCGCGGTGAAGGCCCGGTGGCGCGGCCCTGCGGTGCCGAGGAACAGCAACCGCCGGGCCGCACCGCCCGCAGCCCTGCGGCAGCGCAGCGAGGTCGGCACCATCGGCTCCACACCGGCCGGTACCGACACGACACACCGCCACCGCCACCGCCCCGGCCCCGGGACCGTTGCCGGGGCTGCGGCTGCGGCTGCGGCTGCGGCTCAGCTCAGCGGCAGGCGGTACCGCTTGCCGTCCAGCGGCTCGACGAGACCGTCGGCCACCAGTCCGTCCAGCGCCCGTGCGCGCTGGACGGGCTCGTGCCAGACGCGGTCGAGGTCGGACTGGGGAACCGGCTCCTTGGCGGCGCGCAGCACAGCCAGCAGCCGTCCGCGCACCTGCCGGTCGGTGCCCGCGTACGCCTGGGTGCGCCGCGCGGGGCCCTGGTGCTCGGGCGCGCCCGCGAGCTGCCATGCGCACTGCGCCGCGATCGGGCACCGTCCGCACTGGGGGCTGCGGGCTGTGCACACCAGCGCGCCCAGCTCCATCGTCGCCGCCGCCCAGCGGGAAGCGGTCTCGTCGTCCTCCGGCAACAGCGCGCGGGCGAGCTTCCGTTCGGCCGCGGTGGTCGCGTTGGGCGGATACTGCCGACCGCTGACGGCGCGCGCGAAGACCCGGCGCACATTGGTGTCGAGCACCGCGTGCCGCTTGCCGTACGCGAACGACACCACGGCAGCCGCCGTGTATTCGCCGACGCCCGGCAGAGCCAGCAACTGGGGGTGTTCGAGGGGCACCTCGCCGCCGTGCCGTTCCGCTATGGCCTTGGCGGCTCCGTGCAGCCGCAGGGCGCGGCGTGGGTAGCCGAGCCGGCCCCAGGCGCGCACGGCTTCGCCGGGTGCCTCGGCGGCCAGGTCGGCGGGGCGCGGCCAGCGTTTCATCCACTCCTCGTACACCGGCAGTACGCGGTTGACGGGGGTCTGCTGGAGCATGAACTCGCTGACCATGACGCCCCACGCGCCCGCCTCCGGGCGGCGCCAGGGGAGGTCGCGGGCGTGTGTGGCGAACCAGTCGACGACGGGGGCATGGAGGGCGCGCGCCGTCTCGCGCAGGGCGGGGTCGACGGCTTCGGTTTCCGCGGCGCGCGCTGACGGGGCGCCGGCCGAAGCGGCTTGGGGAGTCTCGGTGGTCGCAGTCATGGCACGACCGATCCTGGCACGGCGCTCCTCATCCGAAAAACGCACACGCGGTACGAAAGCCTGTCCGCCACTTCCGCGACCCAACTGTGACGTATCCGTCGAGACGCCGTGGACACCCCACATGCCGCATAGCCCGCGTACAGCGGTTAATCCCAAGAATCGCCGAAGCCCTCAGCAAAGCGGCGCAGATGACCGCGAAGCACTTCCGCGCCGGCTGTACTGGGCCGCTCATCACAACAATTGGTGCTGCGAGCGGTGGGTACGGTCCTGTGGTGTGGCTGATGTCTCGTAAGGTTTCCGCGTGGGATCTCTGCGCAATCCGATCGGGCCGCTTCCCTCCTCCATCTACTGGCGCCGGAGGGCAGTTGCCCTTGCTGTCCTCGCGCTGCTGGTCCTGATCGTCGTCTGGGCAGTGACCTCGCTCGGTGGCGGCGACAGCGCCCGCAACGAGGGCAGGAACGGCGACAAGGGAAACGGGCCCGCCAGCACGATCACTCCGGGCCCCACCGACTCCGGCCCGGCGATCAGCGAGCGCCCGGGCGGCCGGGACGAGGAGGACGGCGGCTCGGACGGCTCGGGCGGTTCCGCCGGCTCCGGCGGTTCCGACGAGAAGGACCAGACCTCGGCCGGCGGCACCGGCTGGGGCTCGGGGAGCGGCTCCCAGGCGGGCAACGACGGTGCCGATTCACAGGGTTCGGGGTCCGGCGGCACCGGTGGCGGGGGCGCGGCCGGCGTTCCGGCCCCGTCGAACGTGGCGAGCTGCCGGCCGGGCGAGGTGAAGGTGAAGCTGCGCAGCGTCCAGCGGGAGTACGGGCCCGGCGAGCGGCCGCAGTTCGAGCTGAAGGTCACCAATAAGCGGGGCAGTGCCTGCAAGATCGACCTCGGCCGTACCGCGACGATCGTGACGATCAACAATCCGCAGGACGCCAAGTTCTGGCGCTCCGACGACTGCCCGCCCACCAAGAAGCCGATGCCGCGTCTGGTGCCGGGCGACGGCAGCTCGACGCACACCCTCACCTGGTTCCGGAAGGCCAGCGCGGCCAACTGCGGTACGCCCACTTTCGAGGCGCCCAAGCCGGGCACCTACGAGGTCGAGGTGAAGCTCAAGGGCCTCAAGACGGTGCGTACGTCCTTCGAACTGGTGAAGTGACCGGGGGCCGGCAGCGGACCGGGACAGCGCCCCCAGGGAGTGGCCGACGGCGCGGAGCGCGGTGAGGCACCTTCGGCGAGGCGGCCGTCCGCGAGCCAGCGATGGGGGAGACAGCCGTCACACGTACCGTTCGAGGATCGAGGACTCGGCGAGCCGGGAGAGGCCCTCGCGGACCGAGCGGGCGCGCGCCTCACCGACACCGTCCACCGCCTGGAGGTCGTCCACGCTCGCCGCGAGCAGCTTCTGCAGCCCGCCGAAGTGGTCCACCAGCCGGTCGATGACGGTGCCCGGCAGCCGGGGCACCTTGGCCAGCAGCCGGAAGCCGCGCGGAGAGACGGCCGAGTCGAGGGTCTCCGGTGCGCCGCTGTAGCCCAGCGCCCGCGCCACGGTGGCCAGTTCGAGCAGCTCGGTGTGGGTGAGCCGGTCGAGGTCGTTGAGCGCCTCGGGTACGGCACGTACCCGGCGGCCCGCGCCGACCGTCTGCGGCGCGTAGTCGCGTACGACCAGCTCGCGCTCGGGCTCCACGCCCGCGATCAGCTCGTCCAACTGGAGGGAGAGCAGCCGTCCGTCGGTGCCCAGCTCCACGACGTACTGCTCGATCTCCGTGGCGATCCGGCGCACCATCTCCAGGCGCTGGGCCACGGCCGTCACGTCCCGCACGGTGACCAGGTCCTCGATCTCCAGCGCGGAGAGCGTCCCGGCTACCTCGTCCAGGCGCAGTTTGTAGCGCTCCAGGGTCGCCAGGGCCTGGTTGGCACGGGAGAGGATCGCGGCCGAGTCCTCCAGGACCCGCCGCTGCCCGTCGACGTAGAGGGCGATCAGCCGCATGGACTGGCTGACGGAGACGACCGGATAGCCCGTCTGGATGGAGACCCGCTGCGCGGTCCGGTGCCGGGTGCCGGTCTCCTCCGTCTCGATGGAGGCGTCGGGGACCAGCTGCACACCCGCCCGGACGATCTTGGAGATGTCCTTGTCGAGGATGAGCGCGCCGTCCAGCTTGCACAGCTCGCGCAGCCGGGTCGCGCTGAAGTCGACATCCAGTACGAAGCCGCCGGTGCACAGCTGCTCGACGTTCTTGTCCATGCCGAGGACGATGAGCCCGCCGGTGTTGCCGCGCAGGACGCGCTCCAGCCCGTCGCGCAGCGCCGTTCCGGGCGCGACCGCGCTCAGTGAGGCGCGCATCAGGCCGGACGCCCCCTCGGCCCTGCCGGGGACCGTTGCCCGGTCGTTGGCTGCCACTGCACTCCTTCGGTCGTGCGGGTGCCTGTCGGCATTTCCTCGACCACCGGATCCACCGCACCTTCGCGAAGAGGCCGTGCCGGTCCCCCTCGCGGTGCCGCGCACAGCCCCCCGTCGTGCTCGTGGTCGGTCGAGACCGGGGCAAAGTCTACCGGCGCGTCGAGCCGGCCCCTCGCCGCGTACGGTCCGTACCGCGCGCCCGAGCCGTGCACGGGCCCCCGGCCACGGCCCCGCCACGGCTTCCACAACCGTACGCGGCCCCGGGCGTCCGGTCGTCCGGTGCCGACGGCCCGGTCGTCCGGTGCCGGGGGCCTCAGTCCGCCGGGGCCTTACGGGCGGGGCGGGCCGGGAGGACACGCAGGGCCTCGCCGATGTCGGCGACCTCCAGCACCCGCATACCGTCCGGCACCCGGCCCGGGTCACCCGGCACCAGCGCGTGGGTGAAGCCCAGCCGCGCGGCCTCCGCCAGCCGCCGCTGGACGCCCGTCACCCGGCGCACCTCACCGGCGAGACCGACCTCGCCGATCGCCACCAGGTTCTTCGGCAGCGGCGTGTCACTGGCGGCGCTGGCCCGCGCGAGCGCCACCGCGAGGTCGGCCGCGGGCTCGGAGAGCCGCACGCCGCCGACCGTGGCGCTGTAGATGTCCCGTTTGCCCAGGGCGCTGATGCGGCCACGCTGCTCCAGCACCGCCAGCATCATCGAGACCCGCGAGTTCTCCAGTCCGGAGGTGGTCCTGCGGGGGGAGGGGATCTGGCTGTCGACGGTGAGCGCCTGCACCTCCGCGACCAGCGGGCGCCGCCCCTCCAGGGTCACCGTCAGACAGGTGCCGGGGACCGGCTCGGCGCGGCGGGTCAGAAACAGCCCGGAGGGGTCGGCCAGGCCCGTGATGCCCTCGTCGTGCAGCTCGAAGCAGCCCACCTCGTCCGTCGTCCCGTACCGGTTCTTCACACCGCGCACCAGGCGCAGCCGCGCATGCCGGTCGCCCTCGAAGTGCAGCACCACGTCCACCAGGTGCTCCAGCAGCCGCGGCCCCGCAATGGCGCCGTCCTTGGTGACGTGGCCGACCAGCAGCGTGGACATGCCGCGCTCCTTGGAGGCCCGGATCAGCGCTCCCGCCACCTCCCGCACCTGGGCGACGCCGCCCGGTGCTCCGTCGATCTCCGGCGAGGCCACCGTCTGCACCGAGTCCAGCACCAGCAGCGAGGGCTTGACCTCGTCCAGGTGCCCCAGCACGGACGACAGGTTGGTCTCGGCGGTCAGATACAGATGGTCGTCGATGGCGCCGATGCGGTCGGCCCGCAGCCGCACCTGACCGGCCGACTCCTCACCTGTGACGTACAGCGTGCGGTGGTCGTCGGACGCCGCCTTGGCCGCGACGTCCAGCAGCAGCGTCGACTTGCCGACGCCCGGCTCGCCGGCCAGCAGCACCACGGCGCCGGGCACCAGGCCGCCGCCCAATACCCGGTCCAGTTCGGGCACGCCGGTGGCGCGGGCCGTGGCCTGCTTGCCGTCGACCTGGCCGATGGGCAGCGCGCTGACGGAGACCCGGCCGGGCGCGGTGGTCCGTACGGCCGGGGTGCCACCCGCCTCCTCGACGGTGCCCCAGGCCTGGCACTCGGGGCACCGCCCCAGCCACTTGGCGGTCTGCCAGCCGCACTCGGTGCAGCGGTAGGTGGGGCGGTCCTTGGCGGACGACTTACGGGCAGCCATGACGTCACCGTATAGGCGGCCACTGACAGCACCGTACGGGCGGCCGTCGGCGGACCGTACGGGTGGTCCGTCGGCAGCCGGTCCGTGCGCGGTCGGCCGGGTGCCGACTGTGCGCCCTCCATGCGCTCCTTTGGGACCTTGATGTCGTCAAACCCACCGGACGTGTCCTGTTTTGACGGCGACCGTCACCCGAAGGAAGTAATCCCGCGTCGGCGACCCCAGCAAAGCGCCATCATCCGCCTACCGTCGCCGGGGTGATGACGAGCAGGCGCGAACACCCGACGAACGCCCCCGGCGCATCCCCAGCGCAACGGGCGGGCAGGACGACGCACCACCACTCCGCGGGCACGGGCGCGCGGTGCGACGACGCGTACCTGGACGGCCTGTTCACCTACTGCCTTTCCGTGATGTGCGAGCACGAATCCGCCCTCGCCGCACTCGGTGAGACGCTCGCCCTCGCGGATCGCCAACGTGCGCGCGGACGCGCCCCCGAGGACGAACAGGCCCACCGGCCCTGGCTCTACGCACTGGCCCGGTGGGCCTGTTCGCGTCGCCTCGCCGACCAGAAGGCCGCGCAGTCGGCGCAGGCCCCGTGGGCGGCACAGCCAGGACGCTCCGGACGGCCCGAGAGCTCGTTGCGGTCCGCGCGGTCCGTGCGCTCCGGCCGCGCGGTCCCCGCCGGGCCGTTCGGCCCCGCCGGCCGCGCCGATCCCGCCGCCCCGGCGTCCCCGGCCGCATCGGCGGCCGAGCCGCTGGGTGCCGGGGCCCGGGCCCAGCGCCGCCGCGAACTGGCCGCGCTCGCCTGGCCGGAGGCCGCCGGTATCGCGCCGGAGCAGCGCGAGGCCCTCGAACTGTCCGTCCGCCACGGACTGTCCCCGGCCCAGATCGGGGCCGTGCTCTCCCTGACCACCACCGCGGCCGAGGACCTGTTGCTGAACGCCTCCTGCGAAGTCGAGCGCACCCGGGCCGCGTTGCGTGTCGTGGAGTCCGGCGGCTGCCCGGCCGTGGCCCGGCTCGCGGGCGACGAGCGGCTGCTGCTGGGCACCGCGCTGCGCCACGAACTGGTGCGGCACGTGGACGAGTGCCCGCAGTGCCGCCGGGCCGCCGAGCGCGCCATGGCCGGGGTCTCCTGGCCCGGCACCGCCCCCGCCTCGGCCACGCTCGCCGTCCTGACGGTTCCGCGCCCCGCCGTCGAGGCGGCCGTCGCGGTGGCACGCAGGGCGAGAGCCCAGCGCACCCCCCGCTTCGACCGCGCCGGCTTCCCGGTGCACGACGACGAGCGTGCGGGGCGGCGGGACCGGCTGCGCGGGCGGGCCCTGACGTCGACGGTCATCGCCGCCGTGCTGGCGACGCCGGTGGTCGCCCTGTGGGCCGCCTACCGCGGGGCCCCGGCCCCCGGGGAGCCCCAGGCGGAGCGTTCAGCCACCGCGCCGGACGAGCCCGCCGACGGAGGGGGCGGCCGGGGACACGGCGGTGTGGACGGCCCCGCCAGCACGGTTCTGCCCCCGGGGGTCGACCCGTGGCACACCTTCCCGGACGAGGCGAAGGACCGGGCCGAGACGGCGGAGGCCGGCGGCGGACCGGGCGGCAGGACCCGGAAGGCCTCGCGCGTCCGCGACGAGGAGTCGCCCGCGCGGCTGAGCGGCCAGGGCGCTCAGCCGTCGACCGCCCGGCCCTCGGCACCGGTACCGTCCGCCTCTGCGTCGCACCCCACCTCGCCGCCGCCGAGCGGGACACCGACCGGCTCCCCGTCCCCCAGCGGATCGACGACGCCGTCCCCCACCACGACCCCGAGCCCGCCCCAGAACCCGAACGATTCCCCGTCCTGACCGCCCCGCCCCCTGGTGCCGTCCGGCACCCGGGGGCGGTGGGGTGGGCGGTCACGGTGCCGGGGCGACCAGGCCCGGTTGTCGGGCACCGGGCCCCGGGCCGTGCGTCCCGGGGCCCGGTTACAGCTCGGGCAGCTCTTCTCCGCCCGGCCCGGCGGCGGCGTGCTCGGCGACGTGGTCCGCCGCCGCGTGGTCCGCCGCCGCGCGGTCGGCGGTGGCGCGGGTGGTGGCCGGGTGTTCGGCCACCAGCGGAAGCTCACTGGCCAGGCGCTGCGCGCACAGTTCGGCGAGCTGGTCGTAGGCGGGCTTGCCCATGAGTTCGGTCAGCTCGGCGCGGTACGACTCGTAGACCGGCCGTCCGCCGCCGTGCGCCGACGGCGCCGCGGTGCACCACCAGTGCAGGTCGTGCCCTCCCGAGCCCCAGCCCCGCCGGTCGTACTCGGCGATGGTGACGTACAGCACCTCTTCGCCGTCCGGCCGCTCCACCCACTCGTAGGTGCGCCGGATCGGCACCTGCCAGCACACATCGGGCTTGGTCTCCAGCGGCTCGCGGTCCTCGCGCAGGGCCAGGGTGTGCAACGCGCACCCCGCGCCGCCCTCGAATCCGGCGCGGTTGTTGAAGATGCAGGCGCCCTGCCAGCGCCGCGTCTGGCGCTCGCCGTCCTCGTTGACCTCGGTCCAGCCCAGTGCGCCGGTGCCGATGTCGTGGAACTGCCAGGTCTCGGGTGTCAGCCGGGCGACGTGCTCGGCGACGCGCTTCTCGTCGTCCTCGTCGGAGAAGTGGGCGCCCAGCGTGCAGCAGCCGTCGGCGGCGCGGCCGGGTGTGATGCCCTGGCAGCCGTTGCCGAACAGGCAGTTCCAGCGGGACGTCAGCCAGGTCAGGTCGCAGCGGAAGACCTGCTCGTCGTCGGCCGGGTCGGGGAACTCCACCCAGGCGCGGGTGAAGTCGAGACCGACCTCCTCGTCGCGCGCCCGGGGCGCCGGAGGCGTCTCGTGTGCGCCGTCCTGCTTCTTGTGCTTCGCCGCTTTCGTCTTACCCACGCGTCCAGCCTACGGGCCAGGGAGCGCGGCTCCTGGACGCCGCTCCCCGAGCCGGCTCCCCGTATCGTGCGCCGGGAGGTATCGCAGCGGCGGACCCGCCAGGAGGCTAGCGTGCTGGGTATGAGACTCGGTGTCCTCGATGTGGGCTCGAACACGGTCCACCTGCTCGTGGTGGATGCGCATCCCGGTGCGCGGCCCCTGCCCGCGTACTCCCACAAGACGACGTTGCGGCTCGCCGAACTCCTGGAGGAGGACGGCTCGATCAGCGCGGAGGGCGTCGACCGGATCTGCGTCACCCTCGCCGAGGCGCTGCAGATCTCCGAGGACAAGGGGGTCGAGGCGCTGCTGCCGTTCGCGACCTCCGCCGTCCGCGAGGCGGCCAACGCCGAGCACGTGCTGCACCGCATCGCCACGGAGACCGGCGTCAAGCTGGAGGTGCTCTCCGGTGCCGACGAGGCGCGGCTGACGTTTCTGGCGGTACGGCGCTGGTTCGGCTGGTCGGCCGGGCGGCTGCTGGTGCTGGACATCGGCGGCGGCTCGCTGGAGATCGCCTACGGGCTGGACGAGGACCCCGACGCGGCGGTGTCGCTGCCGCTGGGTGCCGGGCGGCTCACCTCCGGCTGGCTGCCGGGTGATCCGCCCGATCCGGCGGACGTACGCGCCCTGCGGCGGCATGTGCGGGCCGAGATCGCCCGCTCGGTGGGGGAGTTCAACCGGTTCAGCCCGCCGGACCACGTGGTGGCCACCTCCAAGACCTTCAAGCAGCTCGCCCGGATGGCGGGCGCCCCGCGCAGCGCGGAGGGCGTCTACACCCGCCGCGTACTGAGCCGGTCCTCCCTGGAGGAGTGGGTGCCCAAGCTCGCCTCGATGCCGGCCGAGGAGCGCGCCGCGCTGCCCGGTGTCTCCGAGGGCCGGGCCCATCAACTGCTGGCGGGCGCTCTGGTCGCGGAGGCCGCGTTGGACCTGTTCGCCGTCGCGGAGGCCGAGATCTGCCCCTGGGCCCTGCGCGAGGGCATAATCCTGCGCCGCCTCGACCGGCTGCGGGCGGCGTGAGCCCGCTACCGCACCCGGGGGGCCTCCGCTCGCGGGAGGGAGCTCTCTCACAGGGGGGTAACCCTTCGCGGGCGGCGAACCGCGCTTAGGGTGGCTGGGTGGGCATCGAAAGCGTGCGGGTCCCCCAGGCGAAGGTCGCGCTGTCGACGGCCTCGGTGTACCCCGAGTCGACGGCCGCGGCCTTCGAGATCGCCGCGCGCCTCGGTTACGACGGCGTCGAGGTCATGGTGTGGACGGACCCGGTCAGCCAGGACGTGGACGCGCTGCGCCGGCTGTCGGACTTCCACGGGGTCCCGATTCTGGCCGTTCACGCACCGTGTCTGCTTATTACGCAGCGTGTGTGGTCCACCGATCCGTGGACGAAGCTGGTACGTGCCCGTACGGCGGCGGAGACGCTCGGCGCGTCCACCGTGGTCGTGCATCCGCCCTTCCGCTGGCAGCGCAACTACGCGCGTGAGTTCGAGCAAGGGGTGTGGCGGATGGCGAACGAGACCGACGTCCGGTTCGCCGTCGAGAACATGTACCCCTGGCGCTACCGGGACCGCGAGATGCTGGCCTACGCGCCCGACTGGGACCCCACCCGGAACGACTACCGGCACTTCACGATCGACCTCTCGCACACCGCGACGGCCCGCAACGACACGCTCGCCATGGTCGAGCGGATGGGTGACCGGCTCGGCCATGTGCACATCGCGGACGGCAACGGTTCGGCGAAGGACGAGCATCTGGTACCGGGGCGCGGCTCGCAGCCGTGTGCCGAGGTGCTGGAGCGGCTGGCCGCACGCGGCTTCGACGGGCACGTCGTCGTCGAGGTGAACACCCGGCGCGCCATGTCGGCCGCCGAGCGCGAGGAGGACCTGGCCGAGGCCCTCGCCTACACCCGTCTCCACCTCGCCGCTCCCGGCACCGCCCCCACCGCCGGTGCCAACGGCACCGGCGGCCACAACGGCACCAGCGGCCAAAGCGGCACCGGCGGCCACAGCGGCCACAGCGGCACCGGCGGGGAGCCGGGCGGCGACGGGACGGCGACCGGCCACCCCGCCGGCCGGAGGAACGCATGACCGAACGCTCCTCCCAGGAGCCGGGGCCCGCCCCCCGCAGGCGGGGGCGCCCGGCGCGGCGTACCGCCGAGGCCGGACCGGGGGCGCGGGAGCGGATTCTGGCCTCGGCCCGGGGTGAGTTCGCCGAGCACGGCTTCGACAAGGTCTCCGTCCGCGCCATCGCGCGTGGCGCGGGTGTGGACGCGGCGCTGGTCCACCACTACTTCGGTACCAAGGAGCAGGTGTTCGTCGCCGCGATCGAGGGCGCCATGGCACCGGTGCTCTCCGTCCCCGATCTGGTCGGGACCGCGGCCCCGGACGCCGTGGGCCAGGTCGTCACCCGGAGGTTCCTGGAGGTCTGGGAGGACCCGGCCACCCGCGAACCGGTGCTGGCGATCGTCCGCTCGGCGGTCAACAACGAGCGGGCGGCGGCCGTCTTCCGCGGATTGCTGACCCGCAGTCTGCTCAGCCGGGTGGCGGCCCGGATCCAGGGGCCCGACGCCGAACTGCGTGTCGGTCTGGCGGCGGCGCAGCTGGTGGGGGCGGCGCTGCTGCGGCATGTCATCCGGCTGGAGCCGGTGGCCTCCGAGCCGCTGGAGGGCGTGATCGCCCGGCTGGCGCCCGTCGTCCAGCACCACCTCACGGGTCCCGGTCCGCAGGACGAACCGGGTCCCGTCCATCATTCGGACCCCCTGTCCGGATCCTGAGCGCGAGGCGTACCCTCGAACTCTCTACGTACCGCAGCGGCCGCCGGGCCCCACCGCCATGGCGGGCCGCCCGCACCAAGGGAGAGGCAGCCATGCCCGAGCTGAGGTCCCGCACCGTCACCCACGGACGCAACATGGCAGGGGCGCGTGCCCTTATGCAGGCGTCCGGCGTAGCGCGTGAGGACTTCGGCAAGCCGGTCATCGCGGTGGCCAACAGCTTCACCGAGTTCGTGCCCGGCCACACCCACCTCCAGCCGGTGGGCCGCATCGTCAGCGAGGCGGTCAAGGCGGCGGGCGGTATCCCGCGCGAGTTCAACACCATCGCGGTGGACGACGGCATCGCCATGGGCCACGGCGGCATGCTCTACTCGCTGCCGTCCCGGGACCTGATCGCCGACTCGGTCGAGTACATGGCCGAGGCGCACTGCGCGGACGCGCTGATCTGCATCTCCAACTGCGACAAGATCACTCCCGGGATGCTGATGGCCGCGATGCGGCTCAACATCCCCACCGTCTTCGTCTCCGGCGGCCCCATGGAAGCCGGCCGCGCGACGCTGGTGAACGGCACCGTCCGCAAGCTGGACCTGGTCGACGCGATGTCCGAGGCCGTCAACGACAAGGTCTCGGACGAGGACATCCTCCGTATCGAGGAGAACGCCTGTCCGACCTGCGGCTCCTGTTCGGGCATGTTCACCGCCAACTCCATGAACTGCCTCACCGAGGCCCTCGGCCTGGCCCTGCCGGGCAACGGCTCCGTGCTGGCCACCCACACGGCGCGCAAGGAGCTGTACGAGACGGCGGGCCGCACGGTCGTCGAGATCACCAAGCGCTACTACGGCCAGGACGACGCCACCGTCCTGCCGCGCAACGTCGGCTCCCGCGCCGCCTTCGAGAACGCCATGGCCCTCGACATCGCCATGGGCGGCTCCACCAACACGATCCTGCACCTGCTGGCCGCGGCCCAGGAAGCGGAGCTGGACTTCACGATGGCCGACATCGACCAGCTCTCTCGCAAGCTGCCCTGCCTGGCCAAGGTCGCCCCGAACGTTGCCAAGGCAGGGCCCGGCGGCACGTACTACATGGAGGACGTGCACCGCGCGGGCGGCATCCCCGCCATCCTGGGCGAGCTCTACCGCGCCGGGCTGCTCAACGAGGACGTGCACACCGTGCATGCCGACTCGATGGACGAGTGGCTCAAGACCTGGGACATCCGCGGCGGCTCGCCCTCGCCGCAGGCCGTGGAGCTCTTCCACGCCGCGCCGGGCTGCAAGCGCTCCGCCGAGGCGTTCTCGCAGTCCGAGCGGTGGGAGACGCTGGATGTCGACGCGACGGACGGCTGCATCCGCGACATCGACCACGCCTACTCGACCGAGGGTGGGCTGGCGGTGCTGTACGGCAACCTGGCCGAGAACGGCTGCGTGGTGAAGACCGCCGGCGTGGACGAGTCGATCCTGACCTTCACCGGGCCCGCCGTGGTGTGCGAGTCCCAGGAGGAGGCCGTCCAGAAGATCCTCGACAAGACGGTCAAGGAGGGCGACGTCGTCGTCATCCGCTACGAGGGGCCCAAGGGCGGCCCCGGTATGCAGGAGATGCTCTACCCCACCTCGTTCCTCAAGGGCCGGGGCCTGGGCAAGGCCTGCGCGCTGATCACCGACGGCCGGTTCTCCGGTGGTACGTCCGGACTCTCCATCGGCCACATCTCGCCCGAGGCGGCCGGTGGCGGCACCATTGCCCTGGTGGAGGACGGCGACACCGTCGTCATCGACATCCCGAACAGGCAGCTGCGCCTCGACGTGCCCGACGAGACGCTGGCGGCCCGCCGTGCGGCGCTGGCCGGCCGGTACGCGCCCGTGGCGCGTGAGCGCAAGGTCTCCACCGCGCTGCGCGCCTACGCGGCGATGGCCACCAGCGCCGACCGGGGTGCCGTGCGCGATGTGACCCTGCTGGAGCGCTGAGCCCCACCGGGCGGGAGCCGGCCGGCCTGGGGCCATAATCGACTCGTGCCCCAGGAACCGAAGACCCCCGACGCGCCGGCCCCCGAGCCGCTCCGTTTCTACGGCACCACCTGGGTCGACCACTCCGGCGGCTACGCACTGCGCCGCGTCGCTCTCGGCGTCGGCGCGGCGCTGGCCGCCGTGGCGGGTGCCTTCGTGCTGCGGTTCGCCTACCAGGGCGTGGTGCTGGCCGACATCGGGAGCTGGGCGAGCGTGCTGCTCGTCGTCGCGTTCGCGGTGTGCAGCGCGCTGGCGTTCTCCCGGACCCTCACCCACTACGGCCGCCGCCCCAGTGAGCGCGAGGCGTCGGCCGAGTCGTCGATGCACAGCATCCGGATCGTCGGCTTCATCGGCGTACTGCTCGCCTACGCGCTGCGCACCTGCGTCGAGGCACCCGGCGAGAAGCTGCACCGCGCCGAGTACGAGGCCGCACTGGACCGCCACGAGCGGCAGCGCACCGCCCGCACCGGCAATCCGGCGGCACGCGGCAGGGGAACGAAGGGCCGGAAGAAGGCGCGCAAGGGCTGATCCGTTCGGTTGCCGCTCGCCTGCCGTCCGGTTGCCGATCGGCTCTCCTCCGTCACCCACCCCACGAACGACTGCGGGAGGGCTTTCAGGGCCCTCCCGCAGTCGTCTCAGGGGGAACCCTGAACTGCCCCGGACAAGGGACAGTTGAGCTCGACACCCTGCTCCGTCACGTGTCAGATTCTTCTTACACGCCAAGAGAGAGGGGTCGCGGTGAGCGCGATCGAGACCCCGACGGGAGACGAACTGCTGAAGGTCCTGACAGCGCTGGGCAATCCGCATCGGCTGCGGATCGTCGCGGCGCTCGCCCAGGGCCGGAACTACGTCAGCAGACTCGCCCGCGAGATCGGCATGAGCCGGCCCCTGCTGCACATGCACCTCCAGCGGCTGGAGGCGGCCGGCCTGGTGGTCGGGACGCTGGAGCTGTCGGACAGCGGCAAGGCCATGAAGTTCTTCGAGGTGTCCCCGTTCGCCTACGCCCTGACCCCGCAGATCGTCGCGGAGGCTGCGCGGACCCTCACCGACCAGCAGCCGGACGAGAAGGCCCCGAGCGAGCGGGCCCGGAACGAGAAAGAGAGCACACAGTGGACGAGCAGCTGACGACGGCGGCAGCAGCCGACGCGGCCGGTACCTGGGCGGCGGCGCTCGGCTCCGGCGGGGTCTTCGTCCTGATGATCGTGATTGTCTGGCAGGTCGCCGCCACCTGGCGGGCCCGCATGCTGGCCGCCCGTGAACAGCAGTACAAGAGCCTGGCCGAGAAGTACGCGCAGCTGTTGGAGGACAACGTCGAACTGCACCGCCGCACGCTGGACGAGCTGACGCAGGCACGGCAGTCGATCGCCTCGATGGAGAAGATGATGCGCGAGATCGAGTAGCGGGCCCGCCACCCCGCAGGCACCACCGGCGCTCGTACGGCCGGGAGCGGCAACTCCCGGCCGTACACGTGAGCGTGAGCACTCAGCGAACCCCTCGCTTCCCACACCCACACCATGGAGGTTACCCATGCCTGCCCTCTCCCAGCATCCGGCCGGGAGGTGTCGCCACGCGCTGCGCCGCCTGGCCACGGCCCCCGGCGGTAAGCGCACCAAGTGGCTGGTCCTCGCCGCCTGGCTGATCATCGTCGTCGCCCTCGGACCGCTGGCCGGAAAGCTCGGTGAGGTCGAGGACAGCAGCGCCAACGCCTTCCTGCCCGGCAACGCCGAGTCCGCCAAGGTCAATACGGAGCTGGAGAAGTTCCGCGGCGAGGACGAGATCATTCCCGCCGTCGTCGTCTACACCCGCTCCGACGCCGCCACCACCGAGGCCGACACCGCCAAGGCGCGCGCCGACCGCGCGGACTTCGCCCGGTTCGCCGCCAAGGGCGAGCGGCTCGGCGGTCCGATCCCGGCCGAGGACGGCAAGGCCCTGATGCTGGTGGTGCCGCTGACCACCGCAGGTGACGACATCACCGACGACGTGGAGAAGATCCGTTCGGTCGCGGCCGCCAACGCGCCACCCGGGCTCGACGTCGAGGTCGGCGGCCCCGCCGGCTCGCTGATCGACAACATCAAGGTCTTCGACAACCTCGACTCCACGCTGATGCTGGCCACCGGCGCCGTCGTCACGCTGTTGCTGCTGATCACCTACCGCAGCCCGCTGCTGTGGCTCTTCCCCGTGCTGTCGGTCGGCTTCGCCGCGGTCCTCACCCAGGTCGCCACCTATGTGCTGGCCAAGTACGCCTCGCTGCCCGTCGACCCGCAGAGCGCGGGCATCCTCATGGTCCTCGTCTTCGGTGTCGGCACCGACTACGCACTGCTGCTGATCGCCCGCTACCGCGAGGAGCTCCACCGCCACGAGGACCGGCACGAGGCGATGCGGCTCGCGCTGCGCCGCTCCGGACCCGCCATCGTTGCCTCCGCCGGCACCATCGCCATCGGGCTGGCCTGCCTGGCCTTCGCGGACATCAACTCCTCGCGCTCGCTGGGGCTGGTCGGTGCCGTCGGTGTCGTCTGCGCGCTGCTCGCGATGATCACCGTGCTGCCCGCGCTGCTGGTGGTGGCGGGTCGCCGGGTCTTCTGGCCGTTCGTGCCCCGGTACGGGACGGAGCCGCGCAAGGCTCGTACGGTCTGGTCCCGGATCGGCGGCCTGCTGGCCCGCCGTCCGCGCTGGTCCTGGCTGATGTCCATCGCCGTCACGGCGGTACTGGCGCTGAGCGCGACCGGTATCACCATGGGACTGACCAACGCGGAGATGTTCCAGGACAAGCCCGAGTCGGTGGTCGCCCAGGAGAAGCTGTCCGCGCACTACCCCTCCGGCTCCTCCGACCCGGCCACCGTCGTTGTACGGACCGACGCGCGCGCCGCCGTGCAGCGGGCAGCAGCGGAGGTCGGCGGAGTGGAGTCCGTCCGGGCCGACGACCGCACCGTCGACGGGTCGCTGACCTCGCTGTCCGTCGTGCTGCGGGACGCTCCCGACAGTGAGGCGGCCAAGCGGACCATCGACGCACTGCGCGACGCGGTGCACCAGGTCGACGGTGCCGAAGCCCTGGTGGGCGGTACCACCGCGGAGTCGCTGGACACCCGGCGCGCCGCGGAGAGCGACCTGAAGGTCGTCATCCCGATCGTGCTCGCCGTCGTCCTGCTCGTCCTGGTGGCGCTGCTGCGCTCGCTGGTCGCGCCGGTGCTGCTGCTGGCAACCGTGGTGCTGTCCTACTTCGGTGCGCTGGGCGCCTCGCACCTGGTCTTCGAGTACGTGCTCGACTTCGCCGCGATGGACAACTCCCTGCCACTGATGGGCTTCGTCTTCCTGGTGGCACTGGGCATCGACTACAACATCTTCCTGATGACCCGGGTCCGCGAAGAGGCCGTGTCGCAGGGGCACAGCAGGGGCGTGCTGGCAGGGCTCAGCTCCACCGGCGGTGTGATCACCTCGGCGGGAATCGTGCTGGCCGCCACCTTCGCGGTGATCGCCTCGATGCCGCTGGTGTCGATGGCGCAGCTCGGGGTGCTGGTCGGAATCGGCGTCCTGCTGGACACCTTCCTGGTCCGCACCGTCCTGGTGCCCTCGCTGGCCCTGGACATCGGTGCCCGTATCTGGTGGCCGAGCCGCCTGGGCCGTGCCCCGCAGCCGCACGGTGACGCCCGTACGGCGGTGGGGGAGGACCGGGTGCTGGAGAAGGTGTAGCCGTGTAGCCCTCTTCGGCACCTGCACTCGGCCCTCTCGATCCCTCGGTCCCCTTCCTCACCACACGGAAGGAACCCCACACATCCGGCGGTGCCGGACCTCCTGAGCCCTCTCAGGCCGGACCGGCACCGCCGTTCGTCGTTCCGCCGCTTGACGCCCTCGTACGGCGGCGACCATAATTCATCACATGATGAATAAACCTCCGCCCGAGCGAACCGGGACCCTGGGGGACGGCCGGCCCGCCGTGCACGCGCACGGCCTCACCGTCGTCCGCGGCAGCCGTCGGGTGCTGGACGGGCTCACCTTCGACATCGACCCCGGCACCGTCACCGGACTCCTCGGCCCTTCCGGCAGCGGCAAATCCACCCTGATCCGGGCCATCGTCGGCACCCAGGCCAAAGTCACCGGCACCCTCGACGTACTCGGCAGGCCCGCGGGCTCCGCCCCGCTGCGCTCCCGCGTCGGCTACGTCACCCAGTCCCCGTCCGTCTACGCCGACCTGACGGCACGGCAGAACCTCGACTACTACGCCGCCGTCCTCGGCATCCCGCGCACCGACCGCGCCGCCGCCGTCGACCAGGCGCTGACCGACGTCGACCTCACCTCGCACGCCGACGATCTGGCGGGCAACCTCTCCGGAGGCCAGTCCTCCCGTGTCTCCCTCGCCGTCGCCCTGCTGGGCACACCCGAACTGCTGGTCCTCGACGAACCCACCGTCGGCCTCGACCCCGTACTCCGCCGCGACCTGTGGAACCTCTTCCACCGCCTCGCCGCGCGCGGCACCACCCTGCTGATCTCCTCGCACGTGATGGACGAGGCCGACCGCTGCGAGCACCTGCTCCTCGTCCGGGACGGCACCCTGCTGGCCGCCGACACCCCGCAGGCGCTCCGCGAGACCACCGGCAGCGACACCGTCGAGGACGCCTTCCTCAAGCTCGTCGAGTCCGCCCGGGACGGAACCGCCACCTCCGCCCGGCCCGACCCCGCAACCCAGGCACAGCACGCACAGCACTCCCAGCACGCACAGAACACGCAGCAAGCCCAGCAATCCCAGCAAGCCCAGGACTCCCAGCACTCACGACGGGGCACCTCATGAACGCCGCACGCACGCTCGCCACCGCACGCCGTGTCCTGCGCCAGCTCGCCCACGACCCCCGGACGGTCGCGCTGCTGCTCCTCGTCCCGGTCCTGCTGCTGGTCCTGCTCTACTACGTCTTCGACGCGGACCGCCGCTCCTTCGACAGCATCGGCGCCTCACTGCTGGGCATCTTCCCGCTGGTGACGATGTTCCTGGTCACCTCCATCGCCACCCTGCGGGAGCGCACCTCCGGCACGCTGGAGCGGCTGCTGTCCATGCCGCTGGGCAAGGCCGATCTGATCCTCGGCTACGCACTCGCGTTCGGCGCGCTCGCCGTCGTCCAGGCCTCCTTCGCCACCGGTGTCGCCGTCTGGCTCCTGGACCTCAACATCGTCGGCTCGCCCTGGCTGCTGCTGCTCATCGCGCTGCTCGACGCCCTGCTGGGCACGGCGCTCGGGCTGTTCGTCTCCGCGTTCGCCGCCTCCGAGTTCCAGGTGGTCCAGTTCATGCCCGCGATGGTCTTCCCGCAGATCCTGCTGTGCGGCCTGTTCGCCCCCCGCAGCAGCATGCAGCCGGCGCTGGAGGCGATCTCCAACGTGCTGCCCATGTCCTACGCCGTCGACGGCATGACGGAAGTCCTCAAACACCCGGACCCCACCGGGGACTTCGTCCGCGACGCGGTCATCGTCGCCGGCAGCGCGCTCCTCGTCCTCTTCCTCGGTGCCGCCACCCTCCGCCGCCGTACGGCCTGAAGGCGCGTCCGCGCTGTGGAACGCGGGGCTGCCGAGCGGTGGGCCGGTGCGAGTATGGACGCGGTGTCCACGATCGTGGACATGCGGCCACACGGCGTCCGACGCGCAACAACGCACGAGGTGAAGCACCCCCATGACCACCCAGAAAGTCGCGGTCCTCGGCACCGGGAAGATCGGGGAGGCACTGCTCTCCGGCATGCTCCGAGGCGGCTGGTCGCCCTCCCGCCTCCTGGTCACCACCCGCCGCCCGGAGCGCGCCGCCGAACTGCGCGAGCGCTACGGCGTCGAGACCGTCGGCAACGCCGAGGCCGCCAAGAGCGCCGACACCCTCATCCTCACCCCCAAGCCGCAGGACATGGCGGCACTGCTGGACGAACTCGCCCCGCACGTGCCCGCCGACCGGCTGGTCATCAGCGGCGCGGCCGGCATCACCACCCGCTATCTCGAACAGCGCCTCGCCGAGGGCACCCCCGTCGTCCGCGTCATGACCAACACCCCGGCCCTGGTGGACGAGGCCATGTCCGTCGTCTCTCCGGGCACCCACGCCACCGAGGACCATCTCAAGCTCACCGACGAGATCTTCGGCGGCGTCGGCAAGACCCTCCGCCTCCCCGAGAGCCAGCAGGACGCCGCCACCGCCCTCTCCGGCTCGGGCCCCGCCTACTTTTTCTTCCTGGTCGAGGCCATGACCGACGCCGGCATCCAGCTCGGCCTCCCGCGCGACAAGGCACACGAGCTGATCGTCCAGGCCGCCGTCGGCGCCGCCACCATGCTCCGCGACAGCGGCGACCACCCCGTCACACTCCGCGAGAACGTCACCTCGCCCGGCGGTACGACGATCAACGCCATCCGCGAGTTGGAGAACCACCGGGTCCGCGCCGCCTTCATCGACGCCATCGAGGCGGCCCGCGACCGCAGCCGCGAACTGGGAGGCTGACGGGCCGGGGAGAGGGTGCCCCTTGCTGTGCGTCGCGGGCTGCGGGTGTGTCGTAGCTGTGGGGGCACCCCCTGCTCGAAGAGCTTGGGGGAGCAGTTTCCCGCGCCGCTTACTCGCTGCCCCGCAAGCTTGTGCGAGTCCTTCAGCTCCCGGCGCGGGCCCGCAACCCCCGCACTCCCTCGTGCACCAGCGTGATCGTGAAGGCGAGCGCCAGCCCCAGCGCCACCCCGTACAGCGGTGTCTCCTCGAACGCCGCCCCGCCCACATAGCCCAGGCAGGCCGAGTAGATCGCCCAGCTCACCACCGCGACGGCGTCGAACCGGGTGAACGACCGGCGCGGGAACCCCGTGGCGCCCGTGGTGAGTGTGGCGGCCGTCCGCCCGCCCGGGATGTAGCGCGCCGCCACCAGCACGAGGCCGCCCCGCTCGGCCAGCATCCGCCCCACCCGTTCGTACACCCGCCGCGCCCGGCTCCCCTCCCTCAGCCGGGCCTGGATCCGTGCTCCGGAGCGCCGTCCGATCGCATAGGAGATGTGGTCCCCGATGAACGCTCCCAACGCCGCCACCAGGATCACCCAGAACAGTTCGGGCTCGCCCTGCGCCGCCGCGAACACCCCCAGGGTGATCACCAGCGTCTCGCTCGGCACCACGGGGAAGAATCCGTCCAGCATCGCGATTCCGAACAGCGCCACATACACCCAGGGTGTGCTGACGAATCCCTCGACCGCGTGCACTATCGCGTCATTCATGCTCCGGAACGTACGGAGCGCCACAGGCGGCGGGCAGCGCACGATAGTCGTCGGCCACCCTGCACTTTCGACAGATGTCCCCCGTGAACCCGCCGCGTACCGTGACGGCCGTGAACTCCTCCGCACGCGCCCGCACCCGACGACCGGCCGGAGGCCCCGCCGCAGGGCCCGGTGCCGGCCGCACGGACGGCGTCCACGGCCGCTTCCGCGACCGGCTCAAGGGCCGTCTGGGAGAGGGTCTGCGCCGCCGACGCGTCCGTGAGGCCCTGGCCGACCTGGCCCTGTTCCTGTTCATGGCCTACCCCCTTCCCTTCCTCACCGACGTCCCGGTCTGGCTCCGTGTGGTGGCGGCTCCGCTGCTGGCCGCCGCGGCAGCCATGAGCCGCCGGGCCCCGCTCGCGGCCGCGACCGTCCCCGCCGTACTCGGTCTGACCGCCACCCCGGAGCTGTTCACCAGCACCTTCGCCCCGGGCCTGGTCGCCCTCAGCTTTCTGCTCGGCCGCCGCACCCAGGACGTACGCCCGTCGCTCATCGCCGCCGTACTCCTCTGCGCGGCCGGACTCGTGCTCGCCCTGACACTGCCGGGCGCCGACCTGTGGGCCTGGTTCACCCTGGTCAGCACCGTCCTGTTCGCCGCCGTCCTCCCCTGGCTGCTGGGCCGCTTCCGTCGTCAGCAATACGAGCTGCACAGCGCCGGCTGGGAGCTGGCCGCCCGGATGGAGCGCGAACAGCAACTGGTGGCCGAACGCACCCGGCTGCGCGAACGCTCCCGTATCGCGGGCGACATGCACGACTCCCTCGGCCACGACCTCAGCCTCATCGCCGTCCGCGCCGCGGCACTCCAGGTCTCCGCGGGGGTGGACGCCGACGCCAGCGCCTCCGCCGCCGAGCTCCGCCAGGCGGCCGCCGACGCCACCGAACGCCTCCGCCAGATCATCGGCCTCCTCCGCCAGGACACGACAGAGCTCCACCAAGAGCCGCCGACCGTCTCCGAGACCGTCCCCGACCTGGTGGCCCGCACCGCCGCCTCGGGCGTCGACATCACCCTCCGCCACCACACAGCGCAGGAGGCGACCGAGGAAGCAGATGCTGGAGAAGCAGGTGCTGGGGAAGCAGGTGAGGGGGCGGAAAGCGACCCGTCCCGACTGCCCCCACTCGTCGACCGGGCCCTTCACCGCGTCGTCCAGGAGGCCATCACCAACGCGACGAAGCACGCCCCAGGCTCCGCCATCACCGTCGAGATCCGGCAGCGGAGCACCGAGGTGGACGTCACGGTGCGAAACGGGTCGGTTCCCGAAGCAGCGCCCGCCGCCGGCGCCGACGCGGGCGCAGATGCCGGTCAGCCTGGACCCGGCGGGGGCTCCGGCACCGGACTCATCAGCCTGGACGAGCGCGTCCGCCAGGCCGGCGGCACTTTCCGGGCCCACCCCACGGACGACGGCTACGAGGTCACGGCCCACCTCCCCCTCACCGCGGAGCCGATCCCGCCCGCCGCTTTCGAGGGCGGCGCCGGCATTTCGCGCTCCCGCGAGGAGCTGGCCCAGGCCCGGCAGCGCGTACGACGCGGCATGGTGAACGTCCTCTGGATCCCGGTCGCGGCCACCGCGGCCCTCGCCGTACTGATGTACGGCTTCCAGCTCTACACCTCCCACCAGTCCGTTCTGCCCCAGCACACCTTCGAGGACCTGCGCACAGGTGACGCAGAGACCTCCGTGACCCCGCGCCTCCCGTCGTACGAGTTCGACGAGGAGTCCCGCCCCTACGGCGCCCCACCGGATCCTCCGCACACGGACGAGTGCCGCTTCTACCGCACCGCCACCTTCGACAACTCCCCGCTCTACCGCCTCTGCTTCGCGGACGGCCGCCTCTCCCACAAGGACCGCGTCACCAACGAGCGGGACGACGGTTGACGGGGGCGACGCCCGAAGTTGACACGGCGGTCGCCGGTCCGTAAGGTTCATCGAGTTGTCAGCAGCCGGTCACGGTTTCTGGCGACTCCTCCCGCCACTCCGGCGGAAACCACTACGTAAGACCATCTCCCTTCGCAGGGGTCTGTTCGGCATGCCGAATTGCT
>NZ_JAGPXJ010000072.1:0-40613 GCF_018070605.1 Streptomyces sp. B15 | reverse complement strand
GGATGCGGACACCGCACAGCTCGTCCCCGGAAGGGTCCACCCCCATCTACGACTCGCTGTACGCGGAGTACCGCAGACTCTTCCGGGCCCTGCCCGGGGACCGTACGGGTGAGGAGGAGCTGCGCTTCGAGGGGTTCGGCACGGTGCACGGCACGGGGACGGGATCGTGGGGCGACCAGGAGGCGTCGGCCGGCTCCTGGCACACCCCCCAATGGCATCTGCCCGCACTGCCCCCGGCCCCCCGCCACGGCCACCAGCACTGAGACCGGCCCGGCGCGGGGCGGGAACGCCCCGGGCCGCGCCGCAGGCGGCGCCGGGGCCTTCCGCTACTTCTTGCGGCCGCGCT
Organism: Streptomyces sp. B15; assembly: GCF_018070605.1. Classification (NCBI taxonomy): domain Bacteria; kingdom Bacillati; phylum Actinomycetota; class Actinomycetes; order Kitasatosporales; family Streptomycetaceae; genus Streptomyces; species Streptomyces sp. B15. Next base: position 40,267 of record NZ_JAGPXJ010000072.1, on the reverse strand, counting down.
TCTCGCGCACCCGCACCGAGATCTGCACCGGCGTCCCCTCGAAGCCGAACTCCTCACGCAGCCGCCGCTCCACGAAGCGGCGGTAGCCGGCCTCCAGGAAGCCGGAGGCGAACAGCACGAAACGCGGCGGCCTGGTCCCGGCCTGGGTGCCGAAGAGGATCCGCGGCTGCTTCCCGCCGCGCACCGGGTGGGGGTGCGCCGCGACGATCTCACCGAGAAAGGCGTTCAGCTTTCCCGTCGGAACCCGGGTCTCCCAGCTCTCCAGCGCCGTCTCGATGGCCGGCACCAGCTTCTCCATGTGCCGGCCGGTGCGCGCCGAGACGTTGACCCGCGGCGCCCAGCGCACCTGGACGAGGTCCCGCTCGATCTCCCGCTCCAGGTAGAAGCGGCGTTCCTCATCCAGGGTGTCCCACTTGTTGTACGCCAGCACCACGGCCCGGCCGGACTCCACGGCCATGGTGACGATGCGCAGGTCCTGCACGCTGATCGACTCGCTGACGTCGATCAGCACGACCGCGACCTCGGCCTTCTCCAGCGCCGCCGCCGTGCGCAGCGAGGCGTAGTAGTCGGCGCCCTCGGTCATATGGACGCGCCGCCTGATGCCCGCCGTGTCGACGAACTTCCAGGTCTTGCCGCCCAGTTCGATCAGCTCGTCCACCGGGTCGCGGGTGGTACCCGCCTGCTCGTTGACGACGACGCGCTCCTCGCCGGCCACCTTGTTCAGCAGCGACGACTTGCCGACGTTGGGGCGGCCGATCAGCGCGATCCGGCGCGGCCCGCCCAGCGGGGCGCCGCCGAAGGTCTGCTGCGGCGCGTCCGGCAGCACCTTGAGCACCTCGTCCAGCATGTCGCCCGTACCGCGCCCGTGCAGCGCCGAGACCGGGTACGGCTCGCCCAGGCCCAGCGACCACAGATAGGCGGCGTCCGCCTCGCCGGAGGGGCCGTCGACCTTGTTGGCACACAGCACCACGGGCTTGCCCGCGCGGCGCAGCAGCTTGACGACGGCCTCGTCGGTGTCGGTGGCGCCCACCATGGCGTCCACCACGAACACCACGGCATCGGCGGCCTCGACGGCGAACTCGGCCTGCGCCGCGACGGAGGCGTCGATGCCCAGGACGTCCTGCTCCCAGCCGCCGGTGTCCACCACCTTGAAGCGGCGGCCCGCCCACTCGGCCTCGTAGGTCACCCGGTCCCTGGTGACGCCCGGGCGGTCCTCCACCACGGCCTCGCGGCGGCCGATGATGCGGTTCACCAGCGTCGACTTGCCGACATTGGGGCGGCCGACGACGGCGAGCACGGGCAGCGGTCCGTGCCCCGCCTCACCGAGCGCGCCCTCGACCTCCTCCTGGTCGAAGCCCTCCTCCGCGGCGAGCTCCATGAACTCGGCGAACTCGGCGTCACCCAGCTCACCGTGGACGTGCTCGGGGCCGTCTTCGGCGGGGTGCATCTGGTCGTTCATGACGTCTCGTCCTCGTCGTTCATCGGGTCTGAACAGCTGCTGCCGGTGCCGCGGCTGCTGGAGCGGTGTTGTGGGTGGGGTTACCGCCCGGCCGGAGGCCGGCAAAGGCCGGTGAGCCGCCTGGCGTCGGTCAGATGCCCGGCGAGCCGCTCCTGGAGCCGCACGGTGGCCTCGTCCAGCGCCGTCCTGGTCCGCCGCCCGGAGCCGTCGCCCACGGTGAACGGGTCACCGAAGACCACATCGATCCGGCTGCGCAGCGGCGGCAGCACCCGTATCAGCCGGCCCGCACGGTCCGCGCTGCCGAGCACCGCGACCGGTACGACGGGTGCCCCGGAGCGCAGCGCGAAGTAGGCCAGCCCGCCACGCAGCGCCGCGAAGTCGCCCTGGCCCCGGGTGCCCTCCGGGAAGATGCCCAGCACCCCGCCGGCCTGCAGCACCGCCAGCGCGTCGGTGACGGCGCCGCGGTCGGCGGCGCTGCGGTCGACCTTGAGCTGGCCGATGCCGCGCAGAAAGGGGTCGAGCGGGCCGATGAACGCCTCCTTCTTGATCAGGAAGTGCACCGGCCGGGGTGCCGTGCCCATCAGCATGGGTCCGTCGACGTTGTGCGCGTGGTTGCCCGCCAGGATCACCGGACCCGTCGCCGGTACCCGCCAGGCACCCAGCACCCGGGGCCGCCACAGCGAGTTCATCAGCCCTATGCCGATCCGGCGGCCGACAGCGGCGCCCCGCTCGCTCGGGGCCCCGCCCGGCGCGGAGTCGCTTCCCGTCACCTGGCAGCCTTCTCCCTGCTCCCAGCGGGACCCGTCTTGCCCGCCGCCGCCTTCTCCACGAGGGTGACGACGCACTCGACGACCTGCTCCAAGGACAGCTCGGTGGTGTCCACCTCGACGGCGTCGTCGGCCTTCTTCAGCGGGGAGGTCTTACGGCTGGAGTCCGCCTTGTCCCGCGCGGCCAGCGCCTGCTGGGTGGCGGCCAGGTCGCTGACGGGCTTGCCGTCGGTGGCCTTCAGCTCCCCGTTGCGGCGGGCGGCCCGGGCCTCGGCCGAGGCGGTGAGGAAGACCTTCAGGTCCGCGTCGGGCAGCACGGTGGTGCCGATGTCCCGGCCCTCGACGACGATGCCGCCGCCCGCCTTCGCCGCGATGGTCCGCTGCAGCTCGGTGATGCGCTCCCGGACCTCGGGCACCGCACTGACCGCGCTGACCGCGGCGGTGACCTCGGGGGTGCGGATCGGACCCGAGGCGTCCACGCCGTCGGCGGAGATCGCCGGGGCGAGCGGGTCGGTGCCCGAGACGATGCTGGGCTTGCCGGCGGCCGCCGCGATCGCGTCGGGGTCGGCCACGTCCACACCGTTGTTCAGCATCCACCAGGTGATCGCCCGGTACTGCGCGCCGGTGTCGAGGTAGCTCAGCCCCAGCTGGGCCGCGACGGCCTTGGAGGTGCTCGACTTGCCCGTGCCGGAGGGGCCGTCGATGGCGACAATCACTGCCGGGGTTGCAGACACGGTTGTGGGCACCTTTCGTGGGTCTGAGGCTCTCGGCGCGCGGCAGCGCACGGGGCGGGCGGGACCGGCCGGGTCCCCGCACAAGGCTACCGGCTGCCACGGACACGCCAGGCCGCGCGTCCGGGCGGGGGCCGGTCGCCGTCGTCACTGCCGCAGCGACCAGCCGCGCTCCCGCAGCTCCTGCTCCAGCACCGGTACCGCGCCCGGCTCCACCATGAGCTGCATATAGCCGGCCTGCTGACCGGTCGCGTGCTCGATGCGGACGTCCTCGATGTTGACGCCCACCGACCCCGCGTCCGCGAAGATCCTGGCCAGCTGTCCGGGGCGGTCGCTGATCAGCACCGTCACGGTCTCGTAGGCGGTCGGCGCCTGGCCGTGCTTGCCCGGGACCCGGGCCCGCCCCGCGTTGCCGCGGCGCAGCAGCGCCTCCACGCCCGCCGCACCGCCGACCCGCTCGGCCTCGTCGGCCGAGTCCAACTCGCGCAGCGCCCGCACCGCCGTGTCCAGGTCGGTCGCCACCTCGGCGAGGATGTCGGCCACCGGGCCCGGGTTGGCGGCCAGGATGTCCACCCACATCCCCGGATCGGAACCCGCGATCCTCGTCACGTCCCGGATGCCCTGGCCGCACAGCCTCACGTCCGTCTCCGCGGCCTCCTCCAGCCGCGCGGCCACCAGGGTGGAGAGCAGCTGCGGGGTGTGCGAGACGAGAGCGACCGCGCGGTCGTGCGCGTCCGCGTCCATCACCACCGGCACGGCCCCGCACAGCGCGATCAGCTCCAGCGCGAGGTTGAGCACCTCGGTGTCGGTGCCCCGGGCGGTGTCGGTGCCCTGGGTGGGGGTGAGCACCCAGGGCCGCCCCTCGAACAGGTCGGCGGTCGCGGCCAGCGGCCCCGACTGCTCCCTGCCCGACATCGGGTGGCTGCCCAGGTACGTCGTCAGATCGCCGCCGAGTGCGATCAGCTCCCGGCGCGGTCCGCCCTTGACGCTGCCCACGTCGATGACCCCGCGGGCGAGGCCCCGGCGCTGCACATCGGCCACGGTCACCGCCAGATGCGCGGGCGGGACGGCCACGATCGCCAGGTCCACGGGTGACCCCGGGGCCGGCTCCCCTTCGATCCCGGCCCCCAGTGCGGCGGCCGTACGGACCCGCTCCGGGTCGCGGTCGCTGAGGTGCACCTTCACTCCCCGCGCGGACAGGGCCAGCGCGGCCGAGGTGCCGATGAGTCCCGTGCCGAGCACGAGGGCGGTGCGCATTGCGAGCGGTGTCCTTCTGCTGCGGATCTCCGCCGAGGCGGATCCTTACTGGGCGATGTCCTTGCGAAGTGCGGCAGCCGCGCCCAGATAGACGTGGTTGATGCCGGACCTGGGCAGTTCGGTCTCCGTGTGAGCCAGGATACGGATGACCCGGGGCATCGCGCCCGCCACCTCGAGTTCCTGTGCGCAGATGAGCGGCACGTCCACGATGCCCAGCTTGCGGGCCGCGGCTGCCGGGAAGTCGCTGTGCAGGTCCGGGGTGGCCGTGAACCAGATGCTGATCAGGTCCTCGGTGGCGAGGTTGTTGCGCTCCAGCACCGTGGTCAGCAACTGGCCGACCCGCTCGTTCATGTGCTCGGCCTCGTCCCGGTCCAGTTGCACCGCGCCGCGCACCGCGCGCACTGCTCGCTCCGCCACCGCCGCTCCTCGTCCTTGCCTGTGCCTGCCTGTGCCTGGCCGGGTCAGGGTAGGTACGGCCACGCGCGGATGTCCGGGCCGCCCGCCCAGTGAGACGGTACAAGTAGGACATGCTCTTCCACGTGGTCCCGCTCGACGACTGGTTGCACGCCCCGGACCGCCCGTACGCGCCGCGCGCGCTGGCCGAGGAGGGGTTCATCCCGTGTACGGCCGACGAGGAGCTGGCACTCGCCGTCGCCGACGCCCACTTCCGTGACGCCGTCGGTCCTGTGATGGCCCTGATGATCGACGAGCGGCGGCTGGACGCCCGCGTGTGCTGGGAGCCCGCACCGCGCATCCATGGGCGGGTCAACAGGTCCGCGGTGGCCGGCATGCTGGAGGTGCGCCGCGATGCCGACGGCCGCGCCGTGGAGTTCGCCCTGTGGTCGTGAGGCCGTGGGGCGCGGGGCCGGCCGGGCCCCTGCCCACCCCGCCGGGCCCTCGCTAGAGGCCGACCTCCCGCATGAGCATGCCGACCTCGGTGTTGGTGAGGCGCCGGAGCCAACCGGACTTCTGGTCACCGAGGGCGATGGGCCCGAAGCGGGTCCGCACGAGCTTGTCCACCGGGAACCCGGCCTCGGCGAGCATCCGGCGCACGATGTGCTTGCGCCCCTCGTGCAGCGAGACCTCGACCAGGTAGTTCTTCCCGGTGTTCTCCACGACCTTGAAGTGGTCGGCGCGGGCGTATCCGTCGTCGAGCCGGATGCCGGACTTCAGCTGCTTGCCGAGGTCCCGCGGCAGCGGCCCCTGGATGGCGGCCAGATAGGTCTTGGTGACGCCGTACCGCGGATGCGTGAGGCGGTGGGCCAGCTCACCGTGGTTGGTGAGCAGGATGAGCCCCTCCGTCTCGGTGTCGAGACGGCCCACGTGGAAGAGCCGGGTCTCCCGGTTCTGCACGTAGTCGCCCAGGCACTGGCGGCCGTCCGGGTCCTCCATGGAGGCGACGACTCCGGCGGGCTTGTTGAGGGCGAAGAAGACGTGCGACTGGGTCGCGATCGTCAGCCCGTCGACCTTGATCTCGTCCTTGTCCGGGTCGACACGCAGCCCCTGCTCGCGGACGATCTCGCCGTTGACCTCGACCCTGGCCTGATCCACGAGCTCCTCGCAGGCGCGCCGGGAGCCCATGCCCGCGCGGGCCAGCACCTTCTGCAGGCGCTCGCCCTCCTGCTCCCCGAAGGTCTTGGGGAGCTTGACCGGCGGCTTGGCGTGCCGGGCCCGGTTGCGCTCCTCGATCTGCGCCTCGTACTCGCGGGGGCGCGCGGGCGCCGAGGCCTTGCGGGCGCGCGCCTTGGGAGCGCCGCTCTTGGTCACGTCCTTGCGCACGTTGCTCTTGGCGCCGCCGGGCTTGCCGCCGGTGCCCTTCGGAGCACCGCTGCGGGGGCCGCCGGCCTTGGGACCGCCGCCCGCCTTGGGGCCACCGCCCGCCTTGGGACCGCCGCCGGGCTTGGCGCCGGGCCCGCCGCCGGGCTTGGCGCCGCCCTGGGTGTAGCGGCGCTCCTCGGGGCGGAGCGGCCGGGCGTCGGAGGAGGACTGCCGCCCTCGCTGCCCGCCCTGGCTCCGCTGGCCTCGTGGGGCGCCCTGCCCGCGCTGGCCGTCCTGCCCGCGCCGGCCCCCCTGGCCGGCGCGGCCCGCGCCGCCCTGCTTGTCGCCTCGGTTACCGCCGGTGTTCCTGCCACTGCTTCGCATCAATGTTCCGTCTGGGAGTCGGGGGAAGGATCGTCTACGTCGAACGACGGCATGCCTTCCTGGGTCTCCCCCTCCACGGCTTCCGCTTCCGGAAGGAAGGGCGCCAGCTCCGGAAGCTCGTCCAGGCCGCGCAGGCCCATCCGCTCCAGAAAGTAATGCGTCGTCCTGTAAAGGATCGCACCTGTTTCGGGTTCCGCGCCCGCCTCCTCCACCAGACCCCGCTGCAGGAGGGTGCGCATCACGCCGTCGCAGTTCACTCCCCGTACGGCCGAGACCCTGGAGCGGCTGACCGGCTGCCGGTAGGCGACCACCGCCAGGGTCTCCAGCGCCGCCTGGGTCAGCCGCGCCTGTTGCCCGTCCAGGACGAAGCGTTCGACCGCGTCCGCGTAGTCACCGCGTGTGTAGAAGCGCCAACCCCCCGCGACCAGCCGCAGTTCGAAGCCGCGGCCCTGGGTCGTGTACTCGTCCGCCAGCTCGCGCAGCGCGTCGGAGACCTCGCGGGGGCGCCGCTCCAGCACCTTGGCCAGATGTTCGGGGGTGGCGGGCTCGTCCACGACCATCAGGACGGCCTCCAGCGCGGGCTTCAGCGGCAGCTGTGCGACCTCGGAGCCTCCGGCGGGGTCCGCGGGCATCCCGCCCGTCTCCGCGGCCGCCTCCTGCACCTCGTAGCCCGCTGCGGCCCCTTCGCTCCCGGGCGCCTCGTCGGGCTCGGTGATCTCAGTCATCCTTGCGCTCCCCTGGCTCCTGGTCGAACTCGTCGGTCACCAGCGGTTCGGTGTCCGCCGTGCCGCTCCATCTGACGAGGAGCGCCCCCAGCGCCTCGTCCTGCTCCAGCGCGACGGCCCGCTCGCGGTACAGCTCCAGCAGCGCGAGGAAGCGGGCGACGACCGTGAGGGTGTCGGGCGCGTCCTCGGTGAGCTCCTGGAAGCTGGCCTCGCCCCGCTCCCGCAGCCGCGCCACGACCACTTCCGCCTGTTCGCGGACGCTGACGAGCGGGGCGTGGATGTGCTCGACGTAGACCTGGGGCTTGGGTTTGGGCCGCATCGCCTTGACGGCCAGTTCGGCGAAACCCTCCGGGCCGACGCTGAGCGCCACTTCGGGCAGCAGCTCGGCGTGCTGCTCCTCCAGGCCGACGGTGCGGGGAAAGCGCCGGGCCTCCTCGTCCAGCCGGGCGGCGAAGATACCGGCGATCTCTTTGTAGGCGCGGTATTGGAGCAGCCGCGCGAAGAGCAGGTCCCGGGCCTCCAGCAGTGCCAGATCGGCCTCGTCCTCCACCTCGGCCTGCGGCAGCAGCCTGGCGGCCTTCAGGTCGAGCAGGGTGGCGGCGACGACCAGGAACTCGGTGGCCTGGTCGAGGTCCCACTCCGGGCCCATGCCGCGGATATGGGCCATGAACTCGTCGGTGACCTTGGAGAGCGCGACTTCGGTGACGTCCAGCTTGTGCTTGGAGATCAGCTGGAGCAACAGGTCGAAGGGGCCCTCGAAGTTGTCCAGGACGACTCTGAATCGGCCGTCGTCGGCCTCCTCCTGCTCGGCCTCCGGGTCAGGCCCGGGCGCCGCCTCCCGCTGCGGCTCGGGCCCGGGTACCTCCGGCTCGGGCGCTGCTTCCGGCTCCGGCTCGGGCTCGGGCTCGGCAACAGGCTGCTGCGGTACGGGCGCTGGAGCGGCCGGGACGGGCACCTTCGGTGCCGCCGCGGACGCCGGTTCCGCCCCGACGACGGGCTCCGGTGGGTCCGCGGTCGCCCGCTCCGACTCGTACGCCGCTCCGGGCCCCCGCCCCAGCGGTCGGCGGGAGCCCCGGCTGCGGAGTGCGTCGTCAGGAGTGGGCATCGCAGGCAGCGTACTGGCAAGCAGGTCAGCGCCCGCGCAACCGCCGTACGAGAATGCTCGCGTCTCCCCGGGATTCGAGATCGGCCAGCACCACGGCGACGGCCTCGCGCACGATCCGCCCGCGGTCGACGGCGAGTCCGTGCTCGCCGCGCAGCACCAGCCGGGCGTGCTCGAGGTCCATCAGTTCCTCGGCCGAGACATAGACGGTGATCTTCTCGTCGTGCCGTTCGCGTCCGCTGGGACGGCGGGCGGCCCGGCCGCGGCGGGAGGAGGCCGCGGGCGCCGCGGAGCCGGTGGAGGACGCGGCAGGAGCGGAAGGGCCCGTCGCCTGGCGGCCCTTGGCCCCGCTGCCGCGGCGGCCGGTCCGCTCGGCGGGTGCGGGAACGGCCTGTTGGGGCGAGGCGGCCGGACGCTGCTCGTCCGTCCTGGTCCCGCCGCGCGTGCCGCGGGCCGTGCGCCGGCCGCCGTTGGCCGACTCGTTCCCCGCGTAGCCCCCGAAGTCGCCGCCGGCCTCGGCCGTCGGCTGCTGTTCGGCGGCGTCGGCCTCCGGGTCGGGCTCGGAGGCGGGTGCGGGCACCTTGGGGCCACGGGACGAGGCGGCTGCCGAGGGACCCGCCGACGGCTGGGCCGACGGCGTCCCCCCGTTCGCCTGCCCGACCTGCGCGGGCTCCTCCTGCTGCGGCGCCGAGGACTGTACGGCGGCACCGCCGGTCGTACGGAACAGTTCGTCGGCTGCCGGGAGACTCACTCGGCGTGGCACCGGGCGAGCACCTCCCTGGCGAGCTGGCGATAGGCGGCGGCACCGACGGAGTTGGAGGCGTACGTCGTGATCGGCTCGCCCGCGACGGTGGTCTCGGGGAAGCGGACGGTGCGCCCGATGACGGTGTGGTAGACGTTGTCGTCGAACGCCTCCACGACCCGCGCGAGCACTTCACGGCTGTGCACCGTTCGCGAGTCGTACATCGTCGCCAGGATGCCGTCCAGTTCGAGCTGCGGGTTGAGCCGCTCCTGGACCTTCTCGATCGTCTCGGTCAGCAGCGCGACACCGCGCAGTGCGAAGAACTCGCACTCCAGCGGAACGATCACCTTGTGCGCCGCGGTGAGGGCGTTGACGGTGAGCAGACCGAGCGAGGGCTGGCAGTCGATGACGATGAAGTCGTAGTCGTTGAGCAGCGGGCCCAGGGCGCGCTGGAGCGTCGACTCGCGGGCCACTTCGCTGACGAGCTGCACCTCGGCCGCCGACAGGTCGATGTTGCTCGGCAGCAGGTCCATCCCGGCGACCGCGGTCTTGAGCAGCACCTCGTCCGGGGCCAGGCCGCGCTCCATCAGGAGGTTGTAGACCGTCAGGTCCAGCTCCATCGGGTTGACGCCGAGGCCGACGGAGAGGGCGCCCTGCGGGTCGAAGTCGACGAGCAGCACCCGCCGTCCGTACTCGGCCAGCGCCGCGCCCAGGTTGATGGTCGAGGTCGTCTTGCCGACCCCGCCCTTCTGGTTGCACATCGCGATGATCTTGGCCGGGCCGTGCTCGTTCACCGGGCCCGGGATCGGGAAGTACGGCAGCGGGCGCCCGGTCGGACCGATGCGCTCCCGCCGCTGGCGCGCGGCGTCGGGCGCGAGCGTGGCCGCGTACTCCGGATCGGGTTCGTATTCCGCGTCCGGATCGTAGAAGTGACCCTCGGGCAGTTCGCCGTAGGCGGGGTCGTAGTGCGGGTCACTGTAGTCGGCGAAACGCTCGGCGGACTGACCGTTCGCAGCGTCGCCGGCCGTGGCGTTCACGTGTTGGCCGTCCGTGCTCTGGTTGGCTGTCATGGGCGTCGGGTTCTGGTGGGCTGCGAAGGTGCGGACAGCGACGGAGCCGACACCCTCGGGTCCTGTGGGACCTGAGGACCCCTGGCCTCGTACAGGCGCTCCTGGTTGACCACCCCCGGGAGAAAATGTCGACTCGTTCACAAGTCGTCGTACCTCCAATGGTGACCAGGAAATTTCTCGACTAGTCAGCGTGACACCATGCCGACGGTTGGCGACTCTATGGCGTGTCGGCGGTCCGCAGCAACACAATCCGCCTCAGACGGCCCGATGTGTCGGTATGCGGGCCCCCTGATGTCAAGAGGCTCCCGGGTGACGTCCGGGTGGTTTCCCGGGTGAGCAAAAAGGTCGGACAGTTACGTTACGGGCAAGTCGGGTCGCCGTCTCGCGGACACGACGACGTCACCGTCCGGACCTTCCCTCCAAGGTCCGGACGGTGACGTGAGGTTGCCGACGTTGACGCCGGGGGTTGACCCCGGCCGGGCCCTGTCCCGGCCCTCGCGCCGGCCCGCCGGTCGGCCGGGGCTCAGCCCAGCAGCGTCGCGATGTCGCGCACCGGCATCTCGTGCGCCTCGCCGACCGGGCCGTAAGTGAGCTCCCCGTCATGCGCGTTGAGGCCCTTGGCCAGCGCCGGGTCGCGGCGCAGCGCCTCCCGCCAGCCGCGGTTGGCCAGTTCCACGATGTAGGGCAGCGTGGCGTTGGTCAGCGCGTGGGTGGAGGTGTTGGGCACGGCGCCGGGCATGTTGGCGACGCAGTAGAAGACCGAGTCGTGGACGCGGAAGGTCGGCTCGGCGTGGGTGGTCGGCCGCGAGTCCTCGAAGCAGCCGCCCTGGTCGATCGCGATGTCGACAAGAACACTTCCCGGCTTCATCCGCGAGACGAGGTCGTTGCTGATCAGCTTCGGCGCCTTGGCACCAGGGATCAGCACGGCACCCACGACCAGGTCGGCCTCCAGCACCGCCCGCTCCAGCTCGAAGGCGTTGGAGGTGATGGTGCGCACCCGGTTGCCGAAGATCTTGTCGGCCTCGCGGAGCTTGTTGACGTCCTTGTCGAGCAGCGTGACGTGGAAGCCGAGACCGACGGCGATCTGGGTGGCGTTCCAGCCGGAGACGCCGCCGCCGATGACCACCGCGCGGCCCGGGTTCACTCCGGGCACACCGCCGGGCAGCACTCCGCGGCCGCCGGCGGAGGCCATCAGGTGGTAGGCGCCGACCTGCGGGGCGATCCGGCCCGCGACCTCGGACATCGGGGCCAGCAGCGGCAGCGTCCGGTTGGCCGGCTCGACCGTCTCGTAGGCGATGGCCGTGGTGCCCGACGCCAGCAGCGCGTCGGTGCACTCGCGGGAGGCGGCGAGGTGGAGGTAGGTGAAGAGCGTCTGGTCCTTGCGGAGCCTGTGGTACTCCTCGGCCACCGGCTCCTTGACCTTCAGCAGCAGGTCGGCGGTGGCCCACACCTCGTCGGCCGTCCCCAGGATGGTGGCGCCGGCGGCGGTGTACTCCGCGTCGGGGATGGAGGAGCCGGCTCCGGCCTCCTGCTCCACGAACACCTCGTGACCGTTCCGCACCAGCTCGTTGACCCCGGCCGGGGTGATGGCGACACGGAACTCGTTGTTCTTGACCTCGCGGGGGATACCGACCTTCACGTCGATCACGGTCCTTCACTCAGGGTGCAGAAGGCAGAGAAAGCCGGGTCGCGCATGCTCGAAAACACCGGGGGGACCGCGGCTCGACCAGTCTAATGAAGGAAGCTGAGCTGTCCAGCCTTACAAAGGGTCGATCTTTTTCGAGATTGCTATACGTTTCGCAGGTTGCTGATGGGGAGGCGCGACGCAGCCGTTGTCAGCGCCGCGGGCGGTCGCTCAGTGACCCTCGCCACCGCCGTCCGCCGGGTACCCACCACGCGGTTCCGCCTCTCCCGCTGGGAACCCGCGCTCCCCCGCCCGCACCGGCTCCGACGTCCCCGCACGGGCCGGCTCGGCCGCCGCCCTCCCCGGTTCCGCATCCGGCCACACGTCCTGCGCCTCGGCCCGCGCCGCCGCCGGACCGAGCAGCCGGGCGGCCGCCGCACGGTGCCGCTGGGCCGCCCGCAGACTCCCCGCCCGGCCGCAGGCGTCGGCGGCCCGCAGCTGGAGCGCCGCCTCCAGCCGGACGTCCCCCGCGCCCCGCGACACCTCCAGCGCCTGGCCGAACGTACGCAGCGCCTCCTGCGGCCGGCCCGCGAACTCCTGCACCCGGGCCGCCTCCGCCAGCGCCCGGGCCTGGGCACCCTGGTCCTGGAGCCTGCGGAACGCCGCCGCCGAGGCCCGCCAGGCCCGCAGCGCCTCCTCCCAGCGCTCCGCCCGGGCATGGACGGCACCGATCCGGCCGTGCAGCCGCGCCGTCGCCTCCCGGTCGGCACGCTCGTCACGGGACAGCCGCAGGGCCAGCGCCCTGCCGTACCAGTCGGCGGCCCGGTCCCAGTCGCCCAGCTCCGCGTAGCCGCCGCCCAGCGACTCCAGTGCCCGGCCCGCGACCCGCTCGTCGCCGCCCTGGCGGGCCGCGTCCAGCGCGGTGCGGTAGCGGACGAGGGCGTCCTCCAGACGGTCGGTCTGCGCGTCGAGATCGCCGAGGTTGAGCAGCGCGGCGGCGCGCTCCCGGTGCATCCGGTTGCGCTCGGCGACCCGCAGCACCAGCTCGTGCAGCCGGTACAGCTCCGGCTCGGCCTCCTCGGGCGCGCAGTGCGCGTCCAGCGCGCGGGCCAGCGCCGAGACCAGACGGCGGGCCAGGGTGTCGAGCTCCCCACCGCCCTCCGCGACGGCCATCCGGGCCGCCGACAGCAGCGCCGGACGGCGCACCTCCAGCCAGTTCCGCGCCTCCAGCGGGTGCAGGAAGCGCAGCGCTCGCGGCATCCCCGCCAACTGCCTGCGCGCCTCGGACCCGGCCGGTTCGCACACCGCGCTGCACGCCTGGAGCCGGCGCACCAGCCGCTCCAGCATCCGGGCCCGGGCCAGCAGCACCTCTTCCGGCCGCTCGTGCGCCGCCAGCCGGGCCCGCAGCAGCGGATCCAGACACCCGGGCACCTGGTAGCGGTCGCCGTCGAGCGGACGCAGCAGACCCAGCCGTACGTACTCCTGCAGGGCGGAGTGCGCGGTGCTCATCGAGCAGCCGCCGAGCGCCGAGGCCAGCTGGGGTTCGACGATCCCGGCCGGTGCGAGAGCGAGCAACCGCAGCAGCCGCGCGAGCGGCTGCGAGAGGGAGTCGTGGACGAGCCGGAAGGCCCGCGCCAGCGGTGCGGGAGACCGCGGCGCGACGGGCTGGGCGAACTCCTCGTCGTCCGGCTCCACCGGCTCACCGGGCACGCCCGGCCCGCCCGGCCCGCCGGAACCGCCGGGATCGCTCCGGGCCAGCATCCTCGTGGCTTCGAGCACCGAGAGCTTGGTGTGCGCACCCAGCCAGCCGCCCAGCAGGGTGAGCGCCGCCGGGAGACCGCCGCACTGCTCGGCCAGCACCTCCGCGCTGCGCGGGTCGACGGTGATCCGGGGCGAGGAGCCCGCACGCCGGGCCAGCAGGGCGACGGCCGCGGACCGGTCGAGACCGCCGAGGGCGCAGGGGCGCACATCGGGCACGTCGGTGAGGGGCCCGGAGGAGACGGCGACGACGAGACAGTCCCGGTTCTCCGGCGCCAGGTCGAGCACCTGGTCGGAGTGGGCCACGTCGTCGAGCAGCAGGATCGTACGGCCGCGGCGGGTGAGGGCGGTGCGCAAGGCCTCGGCGACAACGGCTTCGTCGGCGCCGGGCGGTGGCACCGCGACGGGGAGGGCTTCCGCCGGGTTCTCGCCGGTCTTCCCGGCCTCCGCGGCGTTCCCGGCGTTTGCAGCGTTTCCGGTGTCCCCGGCGTGGGGCGTGCCCAGCCGGGAGAGGGCCGCCAGCAGGTCGCGTGCCGCGCGCTCGACGGGCACCGGGGTACCGCCCGGCTCGGTGAGGCGCGCCCGCAGCACTCCGCCCGGATAGCGGTCGGCGATCCGCCCGACGAACTCTTCCGCCAGCGCGGTGCGGCCGGAGCCGGGGGCCCCGGCGATCAGCAGCACCCGGCTCTGCGCGGGAGGGTGACCGGAGAGCGTGTGCAGCCCGGCACGTTCGATGTCCTCGCGCAGTGCGCGAAGTTCGCGGTCGCGGCCGGTGAACGGGCGGGGGCCCGGCCCCGCGGTCGTGGGCTGCACCGCCTGATCTGTCACGGGCTACGCTCCCGTTCGCTGTTCACCTGGTGTGTGCGCGGACGAATGCTGCGAGCGTAGTTCACCGCGTGGTGCGCACCGGCGCCCATGGCGGCCGCGCCCGTCCCGAAAATCACCACATCGGCTCAGGTGACCTTCCCCCCGCCCCGCCCCTGAACGGGACGGGGCCGGGGAGGGAGGGTCACATCGGGTCGAAGGGCCGCGCGGGCCACGGCGCTTGGGCGGGCCGCAGCGCGCCCAGGCCACCGCCGCTGCTCAGCGCGGCGCTCAGCGCCAGGCACCCGACCACCAGGCAGTTGTTGTGCAGCTGCCCGGCGAGCGCGCCCCGTACCAGCTCCTCCAGCGGCACCCTGGCCAGCTCCATCTCGGCCTCCTCCTCGGAGACCTCGAAGCGCTCGCCCTCCACCTCGGACAGCTGGCGGGCCAGGAAGATCCGTACGGCCTCGTCGGTGCCGCCGGGCGAGGTGTAGACGTCGACGAGGACGCGCCAGTCCTCGGCCTTGACGTGGGCCTCCTCGTACAGCTCGCGTTCCGCCGCCGCCAGCGGGTTCTCGCCGGGCACATCGAGCAGTCCGGCCGGGATCTCCCACAGCTTCTCGCGGACGGGGTGCCGGTACTGGCTGAGGACCAGTACGTGGTCCTGGTCGTCGAGGGCCAGGATGGCGACCGACCCGGGGTGGGTCTGGTAGTCACGGCTGACGACGGAGCCGTCCGGCATGACGACCCGGTCGGTGCGGACCCCGGTCTTGTTGCCCTGGAACGGGGTGGAGGTCGCGGTGACCTCCCACTCCTCGGGAGTGTCGGCGATACGGCTGGCCATGGCGCTCACTCTCCCTGCTGGCGTTCGACGGCGGCCTTGACCAGGCCGGCGAAGAGCGGGTGCGGCCGGGTCGGGCGGGAGCGCAGCTCCGGGTGGGCCTGGGTGGCCACCAGATAGGGGTGGACCTCGCGCGGGTACTCGACGTACTCGACCAGCTTGTTGTCGGGCGAGGTGCCGGAGAAGACCAGCCCGGCCTTCTTCTCCAGCTCGGTGCGGTAGTGGTTGTTGACCTCGTACCGGTGGCGGTGGCGCTCCTCGACGTAGGGCTCACCGCCGTAGGTCTCGCGCACGATGGAGCCCTCGGCGAGCTTGGCCGGGTACATGCCCAGCCGCATGGTGCCGCCCATGTCGCCCTCACCGGCGACGATGTCGAGCTGCTCCTCCATGGTGGAGACGACCGGGTGCGCGGTGGACTGGTCGAACTCGGTGGAGTTGGCGTCCTTGATACCGGCCAGGTTGCGGGCGCCCTCGATCACGATGCACTGCAGGCCCAGGCAGAGGCCGAGCAGCGGGACGCGGTTCTCACGGGCGTAGGTGATGGCGCCGACCTTGCCGTCCACGCCGCGTTCGCCGAAGCCGCCGGGAATGCAGACGGCGTCGCAGTCCCCGAGCTCCCGCTTGGCGCCCTCGGGAGTGCGGCAGTCGTCGGAGGTGACCCACTTGATCTTGACACGGGCCCGGTTGGCGAAGCCGCCCGCGCGCAGCGCCTCGGTGACCGACAGATAGGCGTCGGGCAGGTCGATGTACTTGCCGACCAGCGCGACCGTCACCTCGTGGTCGGGCTGGTGGACGCGGCGCAGCAGGTCGTCCCACTGGGTCCAGTCCACGTCGCGGAAGGGCAGGTCCAGCTTGCGCACGACGTAGGCGTCCAGGCCCTCGGTGTGCAGGACCTTGGGGATGTCGTAGATGGAGCGGGCGTCCTTGCAGGCGACCACGGCGGCGTCGTCCACGTCGCACATCAGCCCGATCTTCCGCTTGATGGAGACGGGCACGTCCCGGTCGGCCCGCAGCACGATGGCGTCCGGCTGGATGCCGATGTTGCGCAGCGCGGCGACCGAGTGCTGGGTGGGCTTGGTCTTCAGCTCGCCGGAGGGCCCGATGTAGGGCAGCAGCGAGATGTGCACGACGAAGACGTTGTCGCGCCCGACCTCGTGCCGCACCTGGCGGACGGCCTCCAGGAAGGGCAGCGACTCGATGTCGCCGACGGTGCCGCCGACCTCGGTGATCACGACATCCACGTCGTCGGTGGCCATCCGGCGGATGCGGTGCTTGATCTCGTTGGTGATGTGCGGGATGACCTGCACGGTGTCGCCCAGGTACTCGCCGCGCCGCTCCTTGGCGATGACCGTGGAGTAGACCTGGCCCGTGGTCACGTTGGCGCTGCCGTCGAGGTCGACGTCGAGGAAGCGCTCGTAGTGGCCGATGTCCAGATCGGTCTCGGCGCCGTCGTTGGTGACGAACACCTCACCGTGCTGGAAGGGGTTCATCGTGCCCGGGTCGACGTTCAGATAGGGGTCGAGCTTCTGCATGGTGACCCGCAGGCCGCGCGCCTTCAGGAGCGCGCCCAGGCTGGAGGCGGTGAGCCCCTTGCCGAGCGAGGAGGCGACACCCCCGGTGACGAAGAGGTGCTTGGTCGTCATGGACGTAGGCGGCATGGCCAAGAGGGGGCTCCCGTGGTCGCTTGGTGGGGTGCGGAGGCTGGCATCCTGGGAGTGTCCTGAAGGGCTTCCCGGGGTGGCCTCGCTGCGGTTCGGGGGGCTGTCGTCTCGAACACAACGCGTTCGCTCGCCCACCGCTCCACGGGCTACCAGCGTAACAGTGCCGCCGGACCGGTGCGCTTGCCGCCGCTCGCGCCCGGGTCCGCCAAGGGCTGGGCGCGGCCCAGGGTGACAAGGGAGTCGCAGCAGGTGAACGCGGTAGCGAAGGTCACCTAATCGGCGCAGTCGGACTCAGCCGACCGTCGAGCGGAAGGGTTCGCTGCGTCGTATCCTTCACGGACACTTGCCTGGGAACAGGCAGAAACGCACAGGTCATCCAGCACGTCCCGCGGGGGCGTCGCAGTTCGTTGTTCGTTCGACTGGAGATGCACGTGGCTGGGCGCATCGAGGATTACGCACTCATCGGGGATATGCAGACAGCGGCCCTTGTCGGCAGAGACGGCTCGGTCGACTGGCTCTGTCTCCCCCGCTTCGACTCCCATGCGGTGTTCGCCGGCTTGCTCGGCACCGAGGAGCACGGCTTTTGGCGGGTGGGCCCCGCCCACCCGGCCGGCGGGGACCCGCCACGGGCCGACCGCCGCCGCTACCGGGGGGACTCCCTGGTGCTGGAATCGGAGTGGGACACCCCGCGGGGTACCGTCCGGATCATCGACTTCATGCCTCCGCGCGAGAACCACGCACCGCAGCTGGTGCGGATCGTGGAGGGCGTCAGCGGGCGGGTGCGGATGCGCTCGGCGCTGCGGATGCGGTTCTCCTACGGCTGGGTCGTGCCGTGGGTGCACAAGGCGGGAAACCGCACGGTGGCCGTGGCCGGGCCGGACTCGGTCTGGCTGGACACCGAGGCCGACACCTACGGCAAGGACCTGACGACCTACTCCGACTTCACCGTCGGCCCGGGCGACCGGGTGGCGTTCACCATCAGCTGGGAGGCCTCCCACCGGGCCGCGCCGGAGCTTCCGGAGCCGGAGGAGGCGCTGCGCACCACCGAGGACTTCTGGCGCGAGTGGGTCGAGACGTGCACGTACCACGGGCCCTACCGGGAGGCCGTGGTCCGCTCGCTGATCACGCTCAAGGCACTGACCTACGCGCCCACCGGTGGGATCGTGGCCGCGCCGACCACCTCGCTGCCCGAGGAGATCGGGGGGATGCGGAACTGGGACTACCGCTTCACCTGGCTCAGGGACGCGGCCATCACCCTCTCCTCCCTCCTGCGCACCGGCTACCGCGAGGAGGCGCGCGCCTGGCGCGAATGGCTGCTGCGCGCGGTGGCGGGCGACCCGGAGAACCTTCAGATCATGTACGGCATCGCGGGCGAACGCGAGCTGTCCGAGGCCGAGTTGAGCTGGCTGCCGGGGTACGAGGGCTCCAAGCCGGTGCGGGTGGGCAACGGCGCCGCCGGCCAGCTCCAGCTCGATGTGTACGGCGAGATGGTCGAGGCGCTGCATCTGGGCCATATGACGGGCCTGGCGCGCAACGACTACGCCCAGCTCCTCCAGCTCAAGCTGATCGGCTATCTGGAGAACCACTGGGAGGAGAAGGACGAGGGCATCTGGGAGGTGCGCGGCCCGCGCCGGCACTTCGTGCACTCGAAGGTGATGGCGTGGGTGGCCGTCGACCGTACGGTCAAGCTCATCGAGTCCGGTGATGTGGACGGGCCGCTGGAGCGCTGGCGCGCCCTGCGGGACGAGATCCACCGCCAGGTCTGCGAGAAGGGCTACGACAAGGAACGCAACACCTTCACCCAGTCCTACGGCTCCAAGGAGCTGGACGCCTCCTTGCTGCTGATCCCTCAGATGGGCTTTCTGCCGCCGGACGACAAGCGGGTCATCGGCACCATCGAGGCCATCCAGCGGGAGCTGACGACCGAGGACGGCTTCGTGCTGCGCTACCCCACCAGCAGCGAGGGGGGCGCCGACGGCGCGGCGGAGAACGTGGACGGGCTCGAGGGTGAGGAAGGTGCCTTCCTGGCCTGCTCGTTCTGGCTCGCCGACGACCTGGCGATGATCGGGCGGGTGGACGAGGCCCGGAAGCTGTTCGAGAAGCTGCTGGCCCTGCGCAACGACGTGGGCCTGCTCGCCGAGGAGTGGGACTCGGCCCGCCAGCGGCAGGTCGGCAACTTCCCGCAGGCGTTCAGCCACGTGCCGCTGATCGACACGGCACTGCGGCTGACGGCGTCGGGCGCGTACGGAGTCTGATTCGAGGGGCCCCTTTCTGCGCGTTGAGGGGCCCCTTTCTGCGCGTTGAGGGGCCCCTTTCTGCGCGTTGCAGACTGCCCCCGGACCCCGTCCGGGGGCACTCCCAGGCAGCAGGGCGGGCAAGCGCAGCCCACCCTGCGGGGCCACGCATCATGCGACGGTCAGCCCAGGAGCTCGTCGTAGACAGTCAGCACCTGCGCGGCCACCTGGTCCTCGGTGGGCCAGGTCCGCGCCTGGGCGCGGCCCGCCGCGGCGAGCTCGGCGCGCCGGCCGGGATCGGCGAGCAGACCGAGCACGGCCGAGGACAGCGAGTCGGCGTCCCCGCAGGGCACCAGCACGGCGGCGGAGCCGACAAGCTCCGGTACCCCGCCGCCGTCGGCGGCGACCAGCGGCACCCCCGCCCGCAGGGCCTCCTGCGCCACCAGCGAATGGCCCCAGCAGCGGGCAGGCAGCAGGGCGATGTCGGCGCCCGCCAGCAGTCGCAGCGCGTCGCTGCGTCTCCCCAGCAGCCGTACGGGCAGCTTCTCCTCGTCGATACGGCGCTGCAGCGCGGCCCTCTCGGGGCCTTCTCCCGCGACGGCGAGCAGCGGTGCGGGGGTCAGTCCGCGCCAGGCCCGCGAGGCCGTCAGCGCGGTGTCGTGGCCCAGCTGCCGGTCCAGCCTGCCGACGGCGACGACCAGGGGGCGGTCCAGGGCGCCCATGCCCGCGCGTGTCTTGTGCCGCAGCATCTGCCGGTCGTCCGCGCTCTCCTCCTCCGGCTGCCGCGCGGCACCGGTCAGCGGGACGGGGGCCTGGGCGAGCCGCGCGTCGCGGGCACCGCTGCGGCGCGCCATGTCGACCAGTTCGGTGGTGGCGCCCAGGACGACGGTGGCGGCGCGGGCCACCCGCCGTACGAGCAGCCGGGTCACCAGTTCGCGGGCGGCGTCCGCGCGGGAGGTGTGCTCGGGCCGGGCCCGCCACGGCAGGGTGTGCCAGGTGACGACGAGCGGCAGCTCGCCGCGCCGTCCGCCGAGCGCGAGGGCCGCCAGCAGTCCGGCCCGCAGGCCGTGCGCATGGACCAGGTCGGCGTCGGCGCAGACGGTGCGCAGCCGGGCCGCCGCGTCCGCCTCCGTACGGCCCGGCAGGGCGGCGAACGCCGCGCCGGTCTCCCTGAAGGCGTGCCGCAGCGGGCCGTCGTGGCGAGTGCACACGGTCACCCGCACCCCGCGTGCGATCAGTCCCTGGGCGAGGGAGCGCGTGTGCGCCGCCGTACGCGCCGAGGGTGCCCCGGCCCCGTCGGTCACCGGGCCGCCGCCGAGCACGTGCACGGCGTGCGGCGGGCGCGCGCCGACCGCAGGCCGACGCGGCGCGTGGGGACGGCTCGGGCTCACGGCAGGCGGACTCCCTGGGTCGGTCGGGGCGGGGCCTGCCCAGGATGCCAGGCGAGGGCGACCCATCGCGCCGCCGTACGGCCCGACGAGCCGCCACAGCAGGGCGCGGACCTGACGGTCTCACTCACACGAGTGACGGCGCTCGTAAATCAGCCACGCGCCCCTCAAGAAGCGCGCACGCTCCTTTGTGCGTCAAGGCGCCCCGCTGCCGGTACGGGGCGGGGCCCATGCTCGTCCGTCGGACCTCAGATGCCGGTGCGGGCCGCTTCCAGGAGTTCCTCGGCGTGCGCGCGGGCGAGTTCGGAGTCCTCCTGCCCGGCGAGCATCCGGGACAGCTCGCGCACCCGGTCCTCGCCCTCCATGGCCTGTACACCGCTGCGGGTCACCGAGCCGTCGTCGGTCTTCTGCACCACCAGATGGCGGTCGGCGAACGCGGCCACCTGCGGCAGATGCGTGACCACCACCACCTGCGCCGACTTGGCCAGCCGCGCCAGCCTGCGGCCGACCTCGACCGCCGCCTTGCCACCGACGCCGGCGTCCACCTCGTCGAAGAGATAGGTCGGCACCGGGTCGGAGTCGGCGAAGACGACCTCCACGGCGAGCATCACCCGGGACAGCTCGCCACCGGAGGCGCCCTTGGCGATCGGCCTGGGCGGGGCGCCCGGGTGCGGGGCGAGCAGCAGCTCGACCTCGTCGGTGCCGTGCGGCCCGAAGGCCAGGGTGCGCCCGTCGACGTCGAGCCCTTCCGGGTCCTCGGTGTGCTTGAGTTCGAAGGTGACGCGGGCGTGCGGCATGGCCAGCTCGGTCAGCTCCTCGGTGACCGCGTCCGCGAACCGCTTGGCGGCGTCCGCGCGCGCCTCGGTGAGCGTACGGGCGAGCGAGGCGAGTTCGGTCCGGAGCGCGTCCCGCTCGGCTCCCAGTTCACCGATCCGGTCGTCGTCGCCCTCCAGCTCCGCCAGCCGCTCTGCGCTGTGCTCGGCCCAGGCCAGCACGGCGGTGATGTCCTCGCCGTACTTGCGGGTCAGCTGCCCGAGCGCGGCGCGGCGCTCCTCGACGGCGGCGAGGCGGAGCGGGTCGGCGTCCAGGTTGTCGGCGTATCCGGCGAGTTCGCCCGCGATGTCGGAGAGCAGGATGTGCACCTCGCCCAGCCGTTCGGCCAGCGCGGCCAGCGCCGGGTCGTGCGAGCGGACCGCCTCCAGGGCGCGGTGGGAACCGCCGACGAGGGTGGCGGCGTCGACGCCCTCCGGGTCGGCGGGGTCACCGGCCAGCGCACCGTGCGCGGTGGTGGCGGCCGAGGCCAGCGCCTCGGCGTGGCCCAGCCGTTCGGCCTCGGCCGCGAGTTCGGCGTCCTCACCGGGCCGGGGGTCGGCGGCCTCCACCTCCTGGATACCGAAGCGGAGCATGTCCGCTTCCTGCGCGCGCTCACGGGCACGCGTCGTCAGCTCGGTCAGCTCGGCCGTGACGGTACGCAGCCTGCGGTAGGCCTCCTGGTAGGCGGCCAGCGGCCGGGCCACGGACCGACCCGCGTAGCGGTCCAGCGCCTCGCGCTGCCGCGCCGCCCGCAGCAGGCCCTGCTGGTCGGTCTGGCCGTGCACGGCCACCAGGTCGTCACTCAGCTCCGCCAGCAGCCCGACCGGCACCGAACGGCCGCCCACGTGCGCCCGCGAGCGGCCTTCGGCCGAGACCGTCCGGCTGACCAACAGGGCGCCCTCGTCGAGCTCGGCTCCCGCCTCCTCGGCGCGACGCGCGGCCGCAGCGCCCGGCGCGAGAGCGATCCGGCCCTCGACGAGGGCCGACTTGGCACCGACCCGGACGAGCCCGGCATCGGCACGCCCTCCGAGCAGCAGCCCGAGGCTCGTGACGACCATGGTCTTACCGGCTCCGGTCTCGCCGGTCACCGCGGTGAAGCCGGGCGACAGCTCGACAACGGCGTCGTCGATCACGCCCAGGGCTTTGATCCGCATCTCCTCCAACACGGATACGACCATACGAGGTCTCCTCGTGTCGGCCACACCTGTGGTCGGGGTGGTAGCCGGATCGTGGGGCGGTACGCGATATCGCGCCACTGCGGGTTGCCATGACTTATCCGTTTTCTCCCTCCGGGTCCGCGGTCCGCACTACCGGGGCGCCCCGCGCCAGCCCGTGACCGGCAGCGCGAACTTGGCCACCAGGCGGTCCGTGAACGAGGCGTGGTGCAGCCGCGCCAGCCGCACCGGCACCGCGCCGCGCCGCACCTCCACCCGGGCACCGGCCGGCAGCTCGACGCTGCGCCGCCCGTCGGCCCACAGCACCCCGTGCGGCGTCTGCGGCTGCACCTCGACGGCCAGCACCGAATCGGGCGCGGTCACCAGGGGCTTGGCGAACAGCGCGTGGGCGCTGATCGGCACCATCAACAGCGCCTCCACCTCGGGCCACACCACGGGCCCACCGGCGGAGAAGGCGTACGCCGTGGACCCGGTGGGGCTGGCGCACACCACGCCGTCACCGCCGAAGCTGGAGACGGGGCGGCCGTCGACCTCGATGACGACCTCCAGCATCCGCTCGCGGGCCGCCTTCTCGACGGAGATCTCGTTGAGCGCCCAGTCGGCGTGCACGATGTGGCCGTTGCCCGGGCTGTGCGTGCCGTGGCCGCCGTTGCGCACCAGCACATCGAGGGTCATCCGCTCCTCGACCTCGTAGGCGCGGGAGACGACCCGGTCCACAACCTTGTCCAGATCGTCCCGCTCGGCCTCCGCGAGGAACCCGACCCGGCCGAGGTTGACGCCGAGCATCGGCACCCCCGAGGCGCGGGCGAACTCGGCACCGCGCAGCAGTGTCCCGTCACCGCCGAGCACCACCAGCAGCTCACAGCCCTCGGCGGCGTCCGGCTTGGCCGTCACCGTCTGCACCCGGTCGGGCAGCGGCAGGTCGACTGCCTCGTCGACGAGCACCCGCACTCCGATCCCGCAGCGCAGCAGCCCCTGGACGACCAGTTCGGCGCTGCGCACGGCGGCGGGTCTGCCCGTGTGCGCGAGGAGGAAGACCGTTCGGTCCCCGTCCTCGGCGGCGGCGTCCCGGGCGCTCACCCGACCGGACACCGGGGGCTGTGCTGGCTGCGTAGCTCGGCTGTCCTCGGTCACTTGGGCCCCTCCGCCACCGCTCGCTCGACTTCGGCCGGGTCGAGGTCGTCGGCCCCGGCGCGCAGCCACAGAAAGTATTCGACGTTTCCCCAAGGCCCGGGCAGTGGGCTCGAGGTGACGCCCAGTGCGCCCAGACCCAGGGCCGCCGCGTGTCCGGCGACCGTACGCACGGCCTCGGCACGCAGCTGGGGGCTGCGCACGACACCGCCGCTGCCCAGCCGTTCCCTGCCCACTTCGAACTGTGGTTTCACCATCAGAACCAGATCCGCCTCGGGTACGGCGCAGCGGACCAGCGCGGGCAGCACGAGCCCCAGGGGGATGAACGACAGATCACCGACGACGAGTTCCACCGGCTCGCCGCCGATGTCCTCCACCGTCAGTTCCCGGACATTGGTGCGGTCCTTGACGGTGACCCGGGAGTCGCTCCGCAGGGACCAGGCGAGCTGCCCGTAGCCCACGTCCACGGCGACGACGTGGCCCGCACCGGCGCGCAGCAGCACATCGGTGAAGCCGCCCGTGGAGGCCCCCGCGTCCAGCGCGCGCCGATCCGCCACCCGTAGCCCGCGCGGCACGAAGGCCTCCAGCGCCCCGGCGAGCTTGTGGCCGCCGCGGGAGACATAGTCCGGATCGCTCTCGTCGGTCTTGACGACCAGGGCGGCGCTGGTCTCGACCTGGGTGGCCGGTTTGGCGGCCACATTGCCCCCGATCGTGACCCGCCCCGCGGCGATCAACTGGCCGGCGTGCTCCCGTGAACGGGCGAGGTTGCGGCGCACCAGCTCCGCGTCGAGTCGGCGTCGTGCCACGGCTCAGCTCCGGGGTGTGTGAGGACGGTCCAGCGCGGCCAGGCTCTCGCGCAGGCCGCGGTGGACATCTTCGTACACCTCCGGATGGCCGGAGACGGCGAGGTGGTCGGCGTCCTCCAGCCGCTTGAGCTGGGCGTCGACGGCGCCGTACCCAGTGGGGCGCACGCCCACGCCGAGGGGCCGCGGGCCGTCGTCGACTTCGGCTTCCCCGGCTTCGCCGGCTTGGTCGGCCGGCTCCTGGTCGCCGCCGGCGCCCTCGGCCCCTTCGGCGGGCGCCGGCGGGGCCTGCCCGACCTCGGCTGCCGAGGCCTGCTCGTCCCGCCCGTGCGGCTGCTGCGCTGTCTCGTCGTACCGCTCGGTGCCGCCTGCCGAGAGGTGCTGCTCGGGGGCGTGCCCGTGCCCGGGTCCCTGCGCGAACTCGCTCATGCCCCGACGCTACCTCCCGGGTGTGACAGACCCCCGGGTCCGACGGCTCAGCGCCGCGCCGCGGGCACCACCAGCGGGGTGCCGGTCTCCGGGTCGTCGATGACGCGGCAGGGCATCCCGAAGACCTCCTCGACCAGCTTCGAGGTGACCACCTCACCGGGCTCCCCCTGCGCCACGACGCGGCCGTCCCGCATGGCGATCAGATGGGTGGCGTAGCGGGCGGCGTGGTTGAGGTCGTGCAGCACGGCGACGAGCGTGCGGCCCTCCTCCTCGTGCAACCGCGCGCACAGGTCGAGGATCTCGATCTGGTGCGCGATGTCGAGATAGGTGGTGGGCTCGTCCAGCAGCAGCAGCGGCGTCTGCTGGGCCAGCGCCATCGCGATCCAGACGCGCTGCCGCTGGCCGCCGGAGAGTTCGTCCACGAAGCGGTCACCGAGGCCGTCGACGCCGGTCGCCGCCATGGAGGCGGCCACCACCCGCTCGTCGTCCCGCGACCACTGGCGCAGCAGCCCCTGGTGCGGGTAGCGCCCCCGGGCCACCAGATCGGCGACGGTGATCCCGTCGGGCGCGGTGGACGACTGGGGCAGCAGGCCCAGGGTGCGGGCGAGCGCCTTGGCGGGCATGCCCGCGATGTCGTTGCCGTCCAGGAGCACCTGCCCCTGGACGGGCTTGAGCATCCGCGAGAGGGCGCGCAGCAGTGTGGACTTGCCGCAGGCGTTGGGGCCCACGACGACCGTGAACGACTGGTCGGGCACGGCGACGTCGAGCTCGCGGGCGATGGTGCGCTGGTCGTAGGCGAGGGTGAGTCCGTTCCCGGTCAGCCGGGGCGCGCCGCTCGCCGTGGCAGCGCCGTCGGAGGCCGGCTCCTTGTTCTCCGTCGCGGTCTTCATCGTTTCCCCGCCTCCGTTGTGTGCGTGCTTTCCTGAGTGGGTCCGGGCCGGACGTGGTCATTTCGGCCCAAACGATTCCGCCGCGACGGCGCCGCGCCACGACGGCGAGGGTCCGGCGGTGGGCCGGCGACCGCGCCCGGCACGTTGGACTCGCTCATATCCGCCCCGCCCTGCGCTCGGTGGCCAGCAGCCACACCAGGTATCCGCCGCCCAGCACTCCGGTGATCACGCCGACGGGGAGCTGGTGCTCTCCGAAGGCCCGCTGGGCCACCAGATCGGCGCAGATCAGCAGCGCGGCGCCCATGCACAGGGAGGGCAGCAGATTGGGGCCCGGCGCCTTCGTCAGCCGCCGGGCGAGCTGGGGCGCGGTCAGCGCGACGAAGGAGACGGGTCCCGCGGCCGCGGCCGACAGCGCCACCAACAGCACCCCGGCCGCCAACAGCGTGAGCCGGACGCGTTCGACGCGGACGCCGAGCGCGTAGGCGGCGTCGTCGCCCATCTCCATCATCCGCAGGGCGCGTCCGCAGCCGAGCAGCACCAGCGGGACGAGCACCACCATGCCGCTGGTCTGCGGCATGACGTCGTCCCATCCGCGCCCGTCCAGGCTTCCGGTCATCCACAGCACGGCCCGGGAGGCCTCGGTGATGCCCGCGCGGGTGATGAGATAGCTGTTGACGCCGGTCAGGATGGCGGTGGCGCCGACCCCGACGAGCACCAGCCGGTAGCCGTGCATGCCGCGCTTCCAGGCGAGGGCGTAGATCAGCGTGCCGGTGACGACGGCACCGGCGACGGCGCCGCCCGCCAGCAGTGCGCTGCTGCCGCCGGCGAGGAAGATGACCAACAGCGCTCCGGCCGCGGCCCCGTTGGTGAAGCCGAGGATGTCGGGGCTGCCGAGCGGGTTGCGGACGACGGCCTGGAAGACGGCGCCGCACAGTCCCAGGCCGGCGCCGACGAGCAGCGCGGTCACGGTACGGGGCAGCCGTAGTTCGTTGACGATGAAGGCGTCGGCCGTGTCGCCCCCTCCGAGCAGGGTGCGCACGACGTCGCCGGGCGCCATCGGGTATTCGCCGCTGCCGATCGCGAACACGGCGGCGACGAGCGCGAGCACCAGGCAGCCGATGCCGACGAGCAGGGCGCGCGGCCGGTAGTTGACGGAGAGGCCGCCGGGGGTGCGGATGACGCTTTCCCGGGTCGGGGTGAGGCTCATGCGTGGGCCACCCTCCGCCTGCGTACGAAGTAGAGGAAGAACGGGCCGCCCACCACGACGGTCACGATGCCGACCTGGAGCTCGCTGGGCCGGCCCAGGACGCGGCCGAGGATGTCGGCGCCGAGCAGCAGCACGGGCGCCAGGATCGCGCAGTACGGCAGCATCCAGCGCTGGTCGGGGCCGGTGAGCGCGCGCACCATGTGCGGCACCATCAGCCCGACGAAGACGATGGGGCCGCAGGCGGCGGTGGCGGCGCCGCACAGCAGGGTGATGGACACGATGGCGGCGGCGCGGGTCCGGGCGGGCCGGGAGCCGAGGGCGCGTGCCGCGTCGTCGCCGAGGGCGAGGGCGTTGAGCGGCCGGGCCAGGATCAGCGCGATCAGGGCGCCGACGGCGATGAAGGGCAGCGCCGAGACGACCGTCGCGTCCTGGGCGCGGGCGAGCGAGCCGACCATCCAGAACCGCATCCGGTCCAGCGAGGCGGTGTCCAGGAGCTGAACGGCGCTCACGTACGAGATCAGCGCGGCGTTCAGAGCCGTGCCCGCGAGGGCGAGCCGGGCCGGGGTGGCGCCGCGCCCGCCGCCGACGGCGTAGACGAGGACGGAGACGGCGGCGGCGCCGAGGAAGGCGAAGCCGATGTAGCCGGTGTATCCGGCGACGCCGAAGAAGGAGATGGCGGTGACGACGGCGGCCGCGGCGCCCGCGTTGATGCCCAGCAGGCCGGGGTCGGCCAGCGGGTTGCGGGTGAGCGCCTGCATGACACCGCCCGCCAGACCGAGCGCGGCACCGGCGAGCAGGCCGAGGAGGGTGCGCGGCAGTCGCATCTCGTGAACGACCGTGTAGCTCGCCGAGCCGCTGTCGACGAGCCCCGACCACGCCTCGCCCAGCGAGAGCGGACGAGCGCCGAAGGCGAGGCTGAGGAAGACGACGAGCAGCAGGACGAGTGCGGCGGCCAGCAGCCCGGCGGCCCGCGCGAGCGGGGCCCGGGCGCGGACGGGCTGTTCCTGGCCGGCCACCGACTGCTCCTGCCCGGCCGCTGAACCCCCTTGGACCTGCGGGGACTTGGTGAGAGTCACGTACGCGCTCCGGTCGGGGCCGGGGAAATCGGGGTGCCCGGCCACTGGACAACAACAACTTTGGTTAGGTTAGCCTAACTGCGAACTCGGCCCCACGGCCGCCCCGCTTGTACGTCCGCGGCTGCCCGCGGCTCGTCCCCCGTACGTCGAGAGAAGGCCAGAAAAAAATGCCCAGCTCCTCCCCTATGTCCCACCTTTCACGCCGCGGTCTGCTGGCCGCGGGCGGCGCCGCCGGTCTCGGCGCACTGCTCGCCGCCTGCGGAAGTGACTCCGGCTCCGGTTCGGGTGATGACTCGAAGGGCAAGGGCTGGTCCTTCACCGACGACCGCGAGAAGAAGGTCACCCTGGACGCCGTTCCCGAGCGGATCGTCGCCTACACGGCCACCGCCGCCGCGCTGTGGGACTTCGGCGTGCGCGACAAGGTCGTCGGCGTCTTCGGCCCGACCAAGAAGAAGAACGGCGAGCCCGATGTGCTCGCCGGCGAGATGGACATCTCCAAGATGAAGATCATCGGCAACGCGTTCGGCGAGTTCGACCTGGAGAAGTACGCCAAGCTCCGTCCCCAGCTGCTGATCAGCAACATGTACCTCAAGGACGCGCTCTTCTACGTCCCGGACGAGAGCAAGGACAAGATCTACAAGCTCGCGCCCCAGGTGGCCATGAAGGCGGCGGGCATCCCGATGGACGAGGTCATCCGGCAGTACGCGAAGCTCGCCGAGTCCCTGGGCGCGGAGGTGAAGGCCAAGTCCGTCACGGACGCCAAGGCCCGCTTCGAGAAGGCGGCCGAGCGGGTGCGCAAGACCGCCAAGAGCGGCATCCGCGTCATGGCCGCCGCCGGGGCGCCCGACCTGTTCTACGTCTCCGACCCCGACGCCAGCACCGACCTGCAGTACTTCAAGCAGCTCGGCGTCGACCTCGTGAAGCCCGAGAAGCTCAGCAAGCAGGGCTTCTTCGAGGAACTGAGCTGGGAGAACGCCGACAAGTACAAGGCCGACCTGATCATTCTGGACAACCGCACCCAGTCCCTGCAGCCCAAGGCCCTCAAGTCGAAGCCGTCCTGGAACGATCTGCCGGCCGTCAAGGCGGGCCAGGTCGCCGGATGGGCAGCCGAACCGCGCTTCTCCTACGCGGGCGCCGCACCACTGCTGGAAGACCTCGCGGAGGCGATCGAGAAGGCCAAGAAGGTCCGCTGACGCACCGCCCCGTCCACTGACGGGCCCGGCCCACCCCGCGCACGCACCCGCGCACCGCCGAATCCATCCACTTCGTCAGGAGCAGACACGATGAGCACGGTCAGCACGGCGCAGTCCGCGCCCTCCACCGTTCCGTTCGAGTTCTTCGAACTGCACGTCGTACGGACCCGCCGACTGGGTCCGACCATGCTGCGCGTCACCTTCGGGGGCGAGAAGCTGGATCGTTTCGCCTCCGGCGGCCGGGACCAGCGCTTCAAACTGTTCCTGCCGCAGCCCGGGCAGACCGCGCCCGTGGTGCCGGTGGACGCCGGTGAGAACTGGTTCACCGAGTGGCGCGCCATGGACGAGAGCATCCGCGGCATCATGCGCAGCTACACCGTGCGGGCGCTGCGCAGGGGCAGCGAGTACGGCCTGGGGGCACCTTCCGGCAGGACGCCGGGCGTGGACGAGCTGGACGTCGACTTCGCGCTGCACGGCGAGACCGGCCCGGCCTCCCGCTGGGCGCTGCGGGCCATGCCCGGGGACCGGGTGACCCTGCTCGGGCCGGTCGTCGAGGACAACGCCGGCGTCGACTTCCGGCCGCCCGAGGGCACCGACTGGGTGCTGCTGAGCGGCGACGAGACGGCGCTGCCCGCCATCGGCGCCATCCTGGAGTGGCTGCCGGCCGGGATGCCGGTCCGGGTCTTCGCGGAGGTTCCGCACCGCGAGGACGTCCAGGACCTGCCGACCCTCTCGGACGCGCGGATCACCTGGCTGGTACGGGACGAAGCGGCCACCGCTTCGCGGTCGGAGCGGATGGTCGAGTCCGTACGCGGCGCTCAGCTGCCGACGGGCACGCCGTACGCCTGGCTCGCGGGGGAGGCAGGCACCGTCAAGGCGCTGCGGCGGCACCTGGTGGGCGAGCGCGGGTTCGACCGCCGCGCTGTGAAGTTCACCGGCTACTGGCGACTGGGCGCGACGGAGGAGCAGCTGGTGGCGGAGGCCCTCGCGGGCTCCGCCGGTTGAGGCACCGGCCCGGCTCGGGCCTCAGAACCCGAGCCGGGCCAGAGCCTTGTCCGGATCCAGTCGGCACTCCCCGGTCCCCGCCGCCGTCCAGGCCGCCCCGCACAGGGCGCGCAGCCCGTCCATCGGATCGCCGTCGCCCCGCAGTGTCAGCTGCTCCGCGTCCGCGTGCGCCGTCCAGCCACCGCAGCTGAACCCCGCATCGGCGTCCCCCGTCACCTGCGGCTGGGGCTCCAGCAGGCCCCGCAGGTCGCGGGCCACGTAGGTGGGCCGGTGCACGGGCCGGGCGGCGAGCAGTTGGGCGGCGTCGGTCACTCCGGTCAGTACGAGAAGCGAGTCCACGCGCCCCGCGTGCGCCCCCTCGATGTCGGTGTCGAGCCGGTCGCCGACCACCAACGGCCGCCGCGCGCCGGTGCGCAGGATGGACTCCCGGTGCATGGGCGGCAGCGGCTTGCCCGCGACGACGGGCTCGGGCGGGATCCGCATCCACCGGGTGGCGATGCGGACGACTTCCACCGCCGAGCCGTTGCCCGGCGCGATGCCCCGCCCGCTGGGGATCGTCAGATCGGTGTTGGAAGCGAACCAGGGCACTTGGCGCTGCACGGCGAGCGCCGCCTCGATCAGCCGCCCCCACTCCATGGTGGGCCCGCCGTACCCCTGCACCACGGCCGCGGGTTCCTCGTCGGCCGTCTCGACGACCGTCAGCCCCCGCTCCTCCAGCGCGACCCGCAACCCGTCGGCGCCGACGGCCAGTACGCGCGCGCCACGCGGCACCCGCTCGGCGATCAGGCGGGCGACGGCCTGCGCGGAAGTGACGACCTCGTCCGCCTTCGCGGGCACCCCCAACTCCGTCAGATGCGCCGCGACGGTCTGCGGGGTGCGGGCGGCGTTGTTCGTCACATACGCCAGCCGCAGACCGCTCCGGCGCGCCGCCGCCAGCGAGTCGACCGCGTGCGGCACGGCCTCTCCCCCGGCGTACACGACCCCGTCCAGGTCCAGCAGCGCCGTGTCGTAGGCGGTGTGCAGCGCGCTCTCGCCGGCCCGCGGGCCCGCCGACGGTGCTGTCGCGGCGGTGTCGGCAACGGGGGCGTCGGCGGCGGGGGTGCCGCCGGCGGGACTGTGGTGCATGAGGGGTCGCTCCTTGTGCTCTCTCCCGGGTACGCGCAGACCGTGACCGGCCCTGGCGCCGTGGACGATCCTCTCGTACACCCCCGCCCGCTCCGCACCCCTGCGCCCCCTGTGCCCCGCTCCACCGGGTGACGGGCACGGGCATACCATGCACAGATGACCGTCCGAGGACTGAGACTCGCCCCGTTCCGGGGGCTGCGCTACGCGCCGGAGAGGGTCAGCAGCCTCGCTGCCGTCACCTCGCCGCCGTACGACGTGGTGGTCAGGCCCGATGGGCTGCGTCATCTGGAGACGGCGGACCCGTACAACATCGTGCGGCTCATCCTCCCGCAGACCGAGGACCCGGCGGCCCGGCACCGCCAGGCGGCCGAGACACTGCGCCGCTGGCAGGCCGACGGGGTGCTGGCCCGCGATCCGCACCCGGCGCTGTACGTCTACGAGCAGCGCAAGGGCGATCTGCTGCAGCGCGGTCTCATCGGCGCCCTGCGGCTGTCGGCCCCCGAGGAGGGCGTCGTCCTTCCGCACGAGGGAGTGATAGACGAGGTCGTCGCCGACCGCGCCGATCTGATGCGCGAGATGGCCGCCAACCCCGAGCCGCTGCTGCTGTCCTACCGCGGCGACGGCACCCGTACCGGTGCGACCGCGGTCATCGAGCGCGCGACACGCGACGCGCCGCTGATGGCGACGACCACCGAGGACGGCTTCGCACACCGGCTGTGGGCCGTCACGGACCCGGCCGAACTCGCCGAGGTGGACGCCGAACTCTCCCGGCACAGCGCCCTGATCGCCGACGGCCACCACCGCTGGGCGACCTATCTGCGGCTGCGTGCCGAGCAGGGCGGCCCTACCGGGGAATCGCCGTGGGACTACGGCCTGGTCCTGCTGGTCGACACGGCGCGGTACCCCCTCCAGGTGCGGGCCATCCACCGGGTGCTGCCGAGACTTCCGCTCAAGCGCGCCCTCGACCTCCTCGACCGGGCGGGCGCCGCGTACGGACAGGACGGCGCCTTCCGCGTGCGTACGCTGGAGGCGCCGCTGGACGAGGCGCTGGAGGAGTTGGAGGACACGGCGGGGAACGCGTTCCTGCTGACCGAGGGCGAGGGCGTCTTCCACCTGCTCGACCGGCCCTCCCCCGCGCTGCTGGCCCGTACGGTCGATGCGCGGCAGCCGGTGGCGTGGCGGCAGTTGGACGCCACGGTGCTGCACTCGACCTTGCTGGACACCATCTGGCAGGTACCCGACCGTCCCGAGGACATCGGCTATCTGCACCACGTCGAGGCGGCCGTTGAGCAGGCGGCGGCGCACGGCGGTACGGCCGTACTGCTGCGGTCCGTTCCGGAGTCGACGGTGCGGGGGCTGGCCGAACAGGGCATCACGATGCCCCGCAAGTCCACCTCCTTCGGCCCCAAGCCCGCGACCGGGCTGGTGCTCCGCACGCTTTCCTGAGCTTCCGGGACTTCCTGGCCTTCTTGACCGCCGCGTCCGTCCGGCCTCGCTGTCCAGGCCCGCATGTCTCGGAGGTCCTCCTGTCCCGGGCCCCGGTTTTCGGCCCACGGTCCCGCCTCCGGGCCCCTCCGTGCGGCCGCCCAGGGCCCCCTTGCGCGCCGACGAGTGGTGCTGGTTAGGCTAGCCTTACCTGACCGCGCGAGTCGCGCGGTGTGCCACGTCCGTGTCAGGAGGACACTTCATGAGCAGCAGGTCCCACCTGCTCAACGACAGGACAGCGGAGCACTACAGGCGCTCCCTCACGCACGGCGTCGAGCGGGTCGCCGCCAAACTCGCCGGCGCCGAACAGCCGTTCACCGGCGTCACGCCGGCCGAGCTCGCCCCCACCGTCTCCGCTGTGGATCTGGAGAAACCCCTGGGCACAGCGAGCGAGGCGCTGGACGAACTGGAGCGCGTATACCTCCGCGACGCCGTCTACTTCCACCACCCGCGCTATCTCGCGCACCTCAACTGCCCCGTGGTCATACCGGCCGTGCTCGGCGAGGCCGTCATCGCGGCCGTCAACTCCTCGCAGGACACCTGGGACCAGAGCGCGGGCGGCACCCTGATCGAGCGCCGCCTGGTCGAATGGACGGCGCAGCGCATCGGCTTCGGCCCCTCGGCCGACGGTATCTTCACCAGCGGAGGCTCCCAGTCCAACCTTCAGGCTCTGCTGCTCGCCCGCGAGGAGACCTGCCGTCTCGTACGCAAGAACTCCGAGACGGCGCTGAGCACTCCGCAGATCCTGCCGAAGCTGCGCATTCTGACCTCCGAGTGCAGCCACTTCAGCATCGAGAAGTCAGCCGTTCTGCTGGGTCTGGGCCCCGAGGCCGTCGTCCCGGTGCCCTGCGACGAGCAGCGCCGGATGCGCGTCGACGCGCTGGCCGACCTGATGGAGCGCTGCGAGCGCGCGGGAGAGACGGTGATGGCCGTCGTCGCCACGGCGGGCACCACGGACTTCGGCAGCATCGACCCGCTGCCCGCCCTCGCCGAGCTGTGTGAACAGACGGGCGTGTGGCTGCACGTGGACGCCGCCTACGGTTGCGGCCTGCTCACCTCGCAGCGCCGCCGCGCGCTGCTGGACGGTGTCGAGCGCGCCGACTCGGTGACCGTCGACTACCACAAGTCCTTCTTCCAGCCGGTCAGCTCCAGCGCCGTACTCGTACGCGACCGGGACACGCTGCGCCATGTCACCTACTACGCCGACTACCTCAACCCGGCGCGCAGCGTGGAGAAGGAGATCCCCAACCAGGTCGACAAGTCGATCCAGACCACGCGCCGGTTCGACGCGCTCAAGCTCTGGATGACGCTGCGTGTGATGGGCGCCGACGCGCTCGGTGAGCTCTTCGACGAGGTCGTCGACCGCGCCGCCGACGCCTGGCGGCTGCTGGCGGGCGACGAGCGGTTCGAGGTCGTCGTCGAGCCCCAACTCTCCACCCTCGTCTTCCGCTGTCTGCCCCCGGAACGGCAGCGGTCCCAGGACGGGGACGAGGAGACGCTGACCGACCGGGCCAATCTGTACGCCCGCGACGCGCTGTTCGCCTCCGGCGAGGCCATCGTCGCCGGAACCGTGGTCGACGGCCGCCACTACCTCAAGTTCACCCTGCTCAACCCGGAGACCTCGCTGGCCGACATCGCCACGGTCCTCGATCTGATCGCCGCGCACGCCGACCAGTACGCCGAGCAGCAGACCGCCCAGCGGACCGCTGCCCCCTCACCCGCCCTCAGCGCCGCCCAGGCATGCTGACCGACCCCCCACGGAGCCCCCACGTGACTCCCTCCAGCACCCGCCCGGCCGATGCGCCCGTACACGATTTCGTCGCCATCGGCCTGGGCCCCTTCAACCTGGGCCTCGCCTGTCTGACCGCGCCGATACCGGAGCTCGACGGCGTCTTCCTGGACGACAAGCCGGAGTTCAACTGGCACCCCGGCATGATGCTGGACGACAGCACGCTGCAGACCCCGTTCCTGTCGGACCTGGTCACGCTCGCCGACCCCACCTCGCCGTTCTCCTTCCTCAACTACCTCAAGGAATCCGGCCGGCTGTACTCGTTCTACATACGCGAGAGCTTCTATCCGCTCCGCGCCGAGTTCAGCGACTACTGCGCCTGGGCCGCGGACCGCCTCGGCGAGACCGTACGCTTCGGCCACCGCGTCACCACCGTGGAGTACGACGAGAGCGACGGCCTCTACACCGTCCACGCCGAGCGGCTGCCCGGCGGCGAGCACCGCACCTTCCGCACCCGGAAACTCGTCCTGGGCACCGGCACCCCGCCCTACCTCCCCGAACCCTGCCAGAACCTGGGCGGCGACCTGATCCACAACTCCCGCTATCTGGAGCACAAGGAAGCCCTCCAGCGGAAGAAGAGCATCACCCTCGTCGGCAGCGGCCAGAGCGCGGCGGAGATCTACTACGACCTCCTCCAGGACATCGACAGGTACGACTACTCCCTCACCTGGCTCACCCGCTCCCCCCGGTTCTTCCCCCTCGAATACACCAAGCTGACACTGGAGATGACCTCGCCGGAGTACGTGGACTACTTCCACTCCCTCCCGCCCGACACCCGCGACAGCCTGGTCGCCTCGCAGAAGAACCTCTACAAGGGCATCAACTCCGAGCTGATCGACGCCATCTTCGACCTGCTCTACCAGAAGAACCGCCGCTCGCCCTGCCCGACCCGGCTGATGACCAACACCGCGCTCACCGACGCCTCGTACGACGAGTCGAGCGGCACCTACACCCTCGGGCTGCGCCAGGAGGAGCAGAAGCGCGACTTCAGCCTCACCACGGAGGGGCTGGTCCTGGCCACCGGCTACCGCTACCAGCGGCCCGCCTTCCTCGACCCGATCGCCGACCGCATCGAGTGGGACGCCCGCGGCCGCTTCGACGTACGCCGCGACTACAGCGTCGACACCACCGGCCGGCAGATCTACGTCCAGAACGCGGAGCTGCACACCCACGGCTTCGTCGCCCCCGACCTGGGCATGGCCGCCTACCGCAACTCCTGCATCATCCGCGAGCTGCTCGGCCGCGAGGTCTACCCCGTCGAGAAGTCCATCGCCTTCCAGGAGTTCAGCGCACCCACCGACGACACCCCGGGAAACCACCGCGCCCCGGTGTCGACGGACCCGTCCGATCTGGAGGCAGCGCTGTGACCACCGCGGACACCATCCTCTTCACCCGCGTCGACGACGCGCTGGGCACCTTCTCCCTCCGCCCCGTCGACGCGCTCACCGACGCCGAGCTGCTGCACCGCTGGGTGACCCACCCCAAATCCGCCTTCTACCTGCTCCAGGACGCCACCCTGCCGCAGGTGGAGCGCGAGTTCATGAGCATCGCGGCCTCGGCGCACCACGACGCCTTCCTCGGCTTCCACAACGGCGAGCCGGCCTTCCTCATGGAACGCTACGACCCCCGCCATGTGGAGCTGGCCGGGCTCTACCCGCACCAGACCGGCGACGTCGGCATGCACTTTCTGTGCGCACCCGCCGAACAGCCCGTCCACGGCTTCACCCGCGCCGTCATCACCACCGTCATGGCGATGCTCTTCTCCGACCCGGACACCCACCGCGTCGTCGTCGAGCCCGACGTCCGCAACACCGCCGTGCACGCACTCAACGAAGCGGTCGGCTTCCAGGTCGATTCCACCCTCACCAAACCGGAGAAAGAAGCCCTGCTCAGCTTCTGCACCCGCGAGCAGTTCCGGACCGCCACTGGAGTGACTTCCGCATGACCCTCCCCAGCACACCCCTGCAGACCCAGCAGACCCAGCAGACCCAGCAGACCCAGCTGAACGACGCCGTCAGCCATCTCACCCCCGAACGGTGGGCCCGGGCCACCCGGCTCCTCGTCCGCAAAGCACTGGCCGAGTTCACCCACGAGCGGCTGCTGAGACCGACACCGCTGGACGACGGCGAGAACCGCTACGCGGTCCGCTCCGACGACGGCGCCACCGAGTACCGCTTCGCCGCCCGCCGCTTCGCCCTCGACCATTGGCAGGTCGACGCCGACAGCGTCACCCGCCACCGCGACGGCGCCGAACTCCCGCTGGACGCCCTCGCCTTCATCACCGAGCTGCGCACCACGCTGGGACTCGGCGAGGAGATCCTCCCCGTCTACCTGGAGGAGATCAGCTCCACCCTGGCCAGCACCGCCTACAAACTGGCGGCCCCCGAGGTCACCGCGGCACAGCTGGCCGCGGCCGGCTTCCAGGACATCGAGTCCGGCATGACCGAGGGCCACCCCTGCTTCGTCGCCAACAACGGCCGCCTCGGCTTCGACATCGCCGAGTACCGCGCCTACGCCCCCGAGGCCGCCGCGCCGGTACGGCTGGTCTGGGTCGCCGCGCGCCGTGACCGCGCCACCTTCACCGCCTGCGCGGACCTCGGCTACGACAAACTGCTGCTCACCGAGTTGTCCGCCGCCACCCTGCGCCGCTTCTCCGCCGCCATGACCGAGCAGGGCCTGGAGTTGGACGACTACTACCTCCTGCCGGTCCACCCCTGGCAGTGGTGGAACAAGCTGTCGGTGACCTTCGCCGCCGAGATCGCCCAGCGCAATCTGGTCTGCCTCGGCCACGGCGACGACGAACACCTGGCCCAGCAGTCCATCCGCACCTTCTTCAACGCCACCAACCCGGCCAAGCACTATGTGAAGACCGCCCTCTCGGTCCTCAACATGGGCTTTGTCCGCGGGCTGTCCGCCGCCTACATGGAAGCCACCCCCGCCATCAACGACTGGCTGGCCGAACTGGTGGCCGGCGACGAGATCCTGCGCGACACCGGGCTGGGGGTGCTGCGCGAACGCGCCGCCGTCGGCTACCACCCCGCCCCCTACGAGGCAGCCGCCCCCAAGGGCTCCCCCTACCTCAAAATGCTCGCCGCCCTGTGGCGTGAGAGCCCGGTACCGTTCCTGAACGAGGGCGAGAAGCCCGCCACCATGGCGTCGCTCCTGCACATCGACCGCGACGGCAACTCACTCGCCGCCGCGCTCATCGAAGGCTCGGGCCTGGAGCCCACCGAGTGGCTCCGCTCCTATCTGCACGCCTATCTGACGCCGCTCCTGCACTCGTTCTACGCCTACGACCTGGTCTTCATGCCGCACGGCGAGAACGTGATCCTGGTCTTGGACGAGCACGGCGTCCCGCGCCGCGCGCTCTTCAAGGACCTGGCCGAGGAGATCGCCGTCATGAGCCAGGACGCCGAACTGCCGCCCGAGGTGGAACGCATCCGCGCGGACGTCCCCGAGGACATGAAGATCCTCTCCCTGTTCACCGACGTCTTCGACTGCTTCTTCCGCTTCCTCGCCCCCACCCTCGACGCCGCCGGCGTGCTGGACGAGGCGACCTTCTGGTCGACGGTGGCCGACGTGGTGAAGAGCTACCAGAAGTCGACCCCCCATCTGGCGGCCCGCCACGCCCGGTACGACCTGTTCGCCGACGAGTTCGCCCTCTCCTGCCTCAACCGCCTCCAGCTGCGCAACAACCAGCAGATGGTCGACCTCCAGGACCCGGCCGGCGCCCTCCAGCTGACCGGCACGCTGAAGAACCCGCTCGCCCCGCACAGGTAGGCCGCACACCGGCGGTAGACCGTCGACGAAAGCCGAGAAAAAGGGCGGACCCCCGCGCGGGGATCCGCCCTTCGGCTCTTCGCTTCAGCTCTTCGTTTCAGCTCTTCGTCTCGGCGCGCTGCTGAGGACTCAGTCCTTGGACTCCGTCTCACCGGAGGCCGCCTCGTCCGCCTCGTCCGCCTCGAAGTCCTCGACCTCCTCGTCGAGGGCGTCGATGAACTCCACACCATCCAGCTCGGCGAGCCGGTCGGAGGCGTCGGTCAACCCGCCCTGATCCGCCTCCAGCGCCTTGGCGAACCACTCGCGTGCCTCGTCCTGCCGACCGACCTCCAGCAGAGCGTCCGCGTACGCATAGCGCAGCCGGGCCGTCCACGGCTGTATGGAATTGGAGGCCAGCTCCGGACTCTGCAGCGTCACCACCGCGGCGTCCGGCTGCCCCATGTCACGGCGGGCCCCGGCGGCAACCAGCCGCATCTCGACCTGCCCCGCCTTGTCGAGCTTGTGCACCTCGGGCTCGCCCGCCATCGCCAGCGCCTTCTCCGGACGTCCCAGCCCACGCTCGCAGTCGGCCATCACCGGCCACAGGTGCTGGAGTCCGGTCATCCGCCGGGCGGCCCGGAACTCGGCCAGCGCCTCGGAGTACTTCTGCACCCCGTACGCCGCGAATCCGGCGGCCTCCCGCACGGACGGCACCCGCGACGCGAGCCGCAGCGCCACCTTCGCGTACGCGTACGCCTGCTCGGGCTCCTCGTCCAGCAACCGCGCCACCATCACCAGGTTGCGCGCGACATCCTCCGCCAACGTCTTCGGCAGGCTCATCAGCTCCTGCTTGACGTCCTTGTCCAGCTCCTCGCCGGTGACGTCCTCGTCGATCGGAAGCCGCCGCAGCGGCTCGCGGTCCGGGCGCTCCCGGCCGCCCCGGTCACGGTCCCGGTCCCCGCGCCCGTACGGCGGCCGGTCCCGGTCCCCGCCACGCCGGAAGCCGCCACCGCCGCCACGGTTGTCATCCCGCCGGAAGCCGCCACCACGGCGCTCGTCGCGCCGGTCGTCGCGCCGGTCGTCCCTTCCACGTCCGCCGCCCTGGCCGTACGGCCGCCGACCCGCGCGGTCGTCCTCACGGCGCGGCCCCCGGCCGCCCTGCGGCCTCCCGCCGTCCCGGTCGTCCCGGCGGTACGGCGTGCGCTCGCGATCGCGGTCGTCCCGCTGTGGCCGGTCCCCCCGGTAGCCCCCGCGCCGGTCGTCCCGCCGCTCGGGGCGGCCCCTGTCGTCACGGCCCCTGTCATCACGCCGGAAATCCGAACGTCCCCGGTTGTCACCGCGGCCGCGGTTGTCCCGATCCCGGTCGCCGTCTCGGCCGCGGGGGTCTCCGCCGCGCTGCGATGGGCCCCGCTCGTCACGACGGTCGTCCCGCCTGTCGTCCCGGCGGTCGTCGCGGCGGAAGCCGGGGCCACCCTGGCCACCGGCACGTCCACGGCGGTCGTCACGCCCGCGGTTGTCGAACCCCCGCTCACCGCGCGGCCGGTCCTCCCGACGGCGATCGTCGCCCCGTCGCTCGTCACCCCGGCGGTCATCCCTGCGGAACCCGCCGGAGGAGCCGCCTCGCTCATCGCGCCGGAAGCCTCCACCGGCACGGCCACCGTCCTCCCGCCTGGGCCCGCGAGCACGCTCGCGGCCGTCGCTGGTGCGCGGGGCGGACTGTCGGGGCCGGCGTTCGGCGCGGCCGCGGTCGCGGTCGTCGGAGGAGCTGGGGGACATGAGGACTCCTGTCTGCGTGCCTGCACGTCGATTCTCGCGCAGGCGGTGGAACAGCGCTCTTCGAAAAAGCGGAAGGAAAAAGAGAGGGTCAGTGGAGGACAAGGGGACAAGGAACAAAGGACAAGGGAAAAACAAAAGGCCCTTGGCCTCCAGCGCATGCACGCTGGAGGCCAAGGGCCTCAAAGATTGTTCGGCGGCGTCCTACTCTCCCACACACTCCCGCATGCAGTACCATCGGCGCTGAAAGGCTTAGCTTCCGGGTTCGGAATGTAACCGGGCGTTTCCCTCACGCTATGACCACCGAAA